>NZ_JAHEBC010000122.1 GCF_024642405.1 Algoriphagus sp.
TCAAAATGGCCTGGCAGTATCGATATCTAATGTTTTTGAGAATGTTCCTCAGAATTCATCTCTTCAATTTGATTTTGTCTTACCGTTTGAATTGTTGTTGGATGAAAATCCTTGGATGAATAATTGGCAAAGTGGAGGAAATCAAACCCTGGTGATGCTGCGAGAGGGAAGTATTGATCCTAATACGAAAATTTCTTCTTTAATTTCAGAGAATTGCAGTGAATGTACTACCCAACCTTTTTTATTTCCTTTTCATAAACAACGCCTATATGGTGAATTTGAAATGGGTAAATCGGTTGGAGGTAGAATCCAACAAGTTTATCTATTTGCAGGGATAGCATTCCTCATTCTTGCGATGGCTTGTATCAATTTCGTAAACCTTGCAACCGCTAAATCAGCCAGTAGAAGTAAAGAAGTAGGAGTGAGGAAATCTATAGGCGCAAGTAAAAAGAGTCTGGTTTTACAATTCATATTTGAATCAGTTATTTTGGCCTTTTTAGCTTCAGTATTCGCCTTGCTACTGGTTCAGTTATTACTTCCATTTTTTAATGAAGTCACGGGGAAATCTCTGGAATTAAAATTGGGAGATCCGGTATTAATCACCGGAGTAGTTAGCATTACTTTGCTCACAGGATTAATGTCAGGGCTTTATCCAGCTTTGTTACTTTCACGTTTCAATCCTTCTAAAGTATTGAAAGGAGATAGTAGTGCAGGGCTGAAAGGAGCAAGTATTAGAAAAGTATTGGTTGTAGCCCAATTTGCCACTTCAGTAATTTTAATCTTTGGAAGTTTGATCTTATTTCAACAAATCCGGTTTATCAGTGAAAGGAATTTAGGTTTTGACCGGGATAACGTGGTGGTAGTAGATCAAAATGAAGGATTGGTTCAGGCTTTTCCAGTAATCAAAAATGAATTGCAGCAGCTGACAGGAGTGGAACATGTGGCATTCGGTGGAAATAATGTCTTCACTATACCTATCACGAGTACCGATCCGATTTGGGATGGGAAGTCTGATGAGGAAGATATCAATTTCAAGGTTTTTAGATGTGATGATGGGTTTCTTCCGGCCTTAAATATTCCTTTAGTTGCTGGGAGAAATTTTATAGGAAAAGGAGACAGTTCTAATTACTTGGTAAATAGAAAGGCAGTTGAGTTAATGGGTTTGAACTTGGAAGCTGCCGTAGGAACGAAAGTCGAAATGTGGAATGGTCCTGGAGAAATAGTGGGAGTTACAGAGGATTTTCATAATGACAACCTCAAGTTTGGAATTCAACCAATGATTTTCATGTTTTCTGAAAGTGTAGGAAACCATTACTTTATACGCCTTTCTGAAAATCAACCAATCCAAAGTACGCTCGATCAAGTTGAAAGTATATTTCAGGAATATAACCCAGATTATCCATTTGAATTCAATTTTCTCAATGAGGTATTTAACAGAGAATATAGACAGGAGGAAGTAATAGGGAAGCTTTCTTTAGCATTTACTATTCTTGCTATTCTGATTTCTGGTTTGGGATTGTTTGGATTATCCTTGTTTTCTGCGGAGCAAAGAGCAAAAGAAATCGGAGTCCGAAAAGTAATGGGTGCTTCGGTCATAGATCTTGTTTTGATGTTGTTTCGAGATTTCGGGTATTTGGTAAGCATTGGGTTACTGATAGGGATTCCCGTGGCTTGGTGGATAGTAGATAGTTTTCTTTCCAGTTATGCATACCATATTTCTATCCATTGGTCAATATTTATTCTTATTGCTGGAATGATTTTTTTAATGACGCTTTTATCTGTTGGATTTCAGTCATTAAGAGCAGCCCTTTCCAATCCTGTTGACTCATTGCATACGGATGGGTAATAGAATTAAAGTAATCCATATGTAACTTTAGGGTTTCTCAGAAAAAATATTAGATGTTTTTCTCTTTCTGAAATGCCAAAGCAAAAAAACATAACAATCTCATTTAACATGTAGCGGTTATTTAATAAAGGGGGAACTAAGCTTCAAGAAACGTTTTTGGGACTGTTTTAAAAAAAGTCAAGCAAGTTTAACTTCCTTATCAGAGTTAAATGATAAAACCCAAGCAATCTGCTTGGGTTTTTATGCAGAGGAGGAGGGATTCGAACCCCCGGTACCTTGCGGTACAACGGTTTTCAAGACCGCCGCATTCGACCACTCTGCCACTCCTCTAGGTGGACTTTTATTAATCAGAGGTTTTTTCGAGACCGCCGCTCCACGATATCTATCTGGACCTGCACTCTGCCACTTCTCTAGGTCATAATCAGAAATATTTCCCTGATTTGGTTTGCAAAGGTATTATAAAACCCAACTTTTGCAAAGCCCTGATCCTGATTTTCTGCTAAGGCCCTGATTATTTTGAGATTAATTTTTCACCAAGCTTTCAATTACTTATTCTGCTTTCTTTTTCTTGCCAATCCAAAGGTCTACTTCTTCCTCCAAAAGGTTTAATGGAAGGGCTCCCTGGCTCAATACCAAATCATGAAATCCCTTCAGATCAAACTTTTCTCCCAACTCGTTTTCAGCTTTTTCACGCAATTCTTGGATTTTCAACATCCCTATTTTATACCCTGTAGCCTGACCGGGCATCACCATATACCTTCTTACTTCCGACCGGATTGCCCCATCTGAAATAGAAGAATTATCCTTGAAATAAGCAATAGCCTGAGCTTCGGTCCAGCCTTTGGAATGTAAACCTGTATCTGTTACCAAACGGATCGCTCTCCAGATTTCATTTACCAATCTTCCAAAATCATAATATGGGTTTTTATACTGTCCCATTTCTTTTGCCAAAGCCTCAGAATATAAAGCCCAACCTTCTACGTATGCATTGAAGAAAAACTGGGTTCTAAATTTTGGAATGTCTTGTAATTCTTGCTGAATGGAAATCTGCATATGATGCCCTGGGTTCCCCTCATGATAAGCCACACCTTCCATAGTTGATTTGGGCATGGCAGTCATATCTGATAGGTGTACATAGTAAGTACCAGGACGACTTCCATCTGGAGTTCCCTGATTATAATGTTGTGGCGCACCATCCTGTTCCCGGAAGGGTTCAACTCTTTTTACGACCAATTTGGCTTTAGGTAGAATCCCAAAATAGTCAGGGAGTTTTTGAGTAATGGTATCTAAGAATGCTGATGATTCATCCAAATATGCCTGACGTCCTTCATCCGTATTTGGGAAAAAGAACTGAGGGTCACTGTTTATAAACTCAAAGAATTCCTTCAAATCACCTTCAAAACCAACCTTATCTTTTATTGCCATCATTTCTCCTTGAATTCTCTCCACTTCACGTAATCCTATATCATGGATTTCTGATGCCGTCAATTCAGTCGTCGTTGCCTGATTTAACTTGTAATTATAAAATGCTTCACCATCATGATGTCTGGAAAGTCCGGTTGGTGTTTCTTCAAGGGTTGGCAATTCTTCTTTCAACCAAACAACTAATTCTGCATAAGCTGGCTGAAAGGAAGTAAGAAGTGCCTGCTTTGCATCTTCCTTAAGTTTTGCTGCCTGCTCTGAAGTAATTAAACCATCTTGTTCAAGCTTCTCGATTTTAGTCAAAGCATCATTCCAGAGTGGTGCAGTTTTATCTGATTTGTCAAATGGTTGGCCCGAAATAAGTGACTCTGATTGCTGGATCACATATTCGTAGGCAAATTTTGGTGGTTTATAGCCTGCTGCAGTTTGTTCCTTTGCTCGTTCCAATAGCTGACTCATTGCTCTTCCCAATTCTGAATAACGGGATATCAATGCCTCCATATCTGAAATAGAATCTACCTTGTGGAAATTGATCAGAATATTAGGGAGGTTGGTATGCATCCCTGTCATTTGATTAAACATGTATCCTGATTTACGGAAGTCCCAAGCAATTTTTGCCTGCTCATATTGGTACTCCCAAAGTCTATAGGATAAAGAAGCCTCATGATTAATCTGATCCATGGAGAACTTTTCCTTCATTTCTTTGACACTTTCCTCCATCCAATCCAACATTTTCTTTTCAGCTTCTTCGCTCATGTCATCTATTTCACCATAATGATCTTTTCTTCCTTGTGTTGTCAACTGAATAGGGCTCATTTGAAGAAGCTCCTCATATTCCTGGTCAAACCAAGTGTTTATCTCTCCGGTTTGATCTTCTAAGTTTGTGCTCTCCTCACAACTTGTCAGAGCTCCAATGCATAAAGAAAGGAGCAGGAAATAATAATATTTCAGGAATTTAACTTGCATAAGATGGATGATTGGGGAATTGGGTTTTAACGACTCGTTAAATATAGCTATTCAATTTGAAAGATGAGATTCCAAGATCTCAATTACCTGTTAATCATTATTTCTGCTAATAACAGGCTCATAGGATTCTTCCTCCTCAAAATCTTTTAACCTCTTTTCTTCTTCTACCAGATCAAGACTAACATTCACTTCAAAGCAAACCAAAACGATCATTGAGGTGATTAAAAGCCAGAGCATCAGGGCTATCAATGTTCCGATTGACCCATATAATTTATTGTAGCTGGCAAAGTTGTTTAGGTAAAAAGTAAATCCGTAAAAGCCCAAAGTAATAAGAAGTCCTGCTAATCTTGCTCCGATAGAGAAGAACTTCCATTTATCATGAACTGCCGGTGCAAATCTAAAAATGTAAGCGGTGGCTATGTAAAACATGGAAAGGAGTACCACGAATTTTAAAGTTGTAAACAAAAAAATCATAAATCCTGAGTTGAAAACTTGTAGTTCATCCAGTCTCTGAATAATTACGCTTCCCAAAATCATGACAGTACTTGCCGCAAAGATGGTAAGCACTAAAATCAAAACTATACTTGCAGCAATTATTCTGGATTGAAAAAATCCTCGGTTTTCTTTTGTTTGATATACGGAATTAAAGGAATTCATCATTGAGACCACACCTTGAGTTGATGAAAAAAGTGCAAAGAAAAAACCTAAGGAAATCAGGCTTTGTCTAGGCCTCGAAACGATATCCATGACTGTGGTCTCCACTTGTGAATAGAGTTCTCCCGGAAGAACTTCCTGAATAAATGTGAGAATATTTTGTGTCGTTACTATTGGGAAAAAATCCTGTAAATAAGGAATGATGTTCAAAAGAAAAAGAAGCAAAGGAAACAGTGCCAAAGTGAAACTGAAAGCTACAGAACCTGCTCTTTCAATGATATCATCTTTTTGAAGTTGGAGTATGAAAACCCGGCCTACGTCATATAGGTTTTTATCGGGATTGCCAAAATGGATCTTTTTAAAATACTTGGCCTTTTCTTGTAGGCGATCCTGAAATTTTTGAATCTTTTCTTTGACCACTAGCTACTTATTCTGAAAGTACGGTTTCAATAAAGCTAATAAATTCTGGGGAGGTCTGGTTGGCTGATGGTTTTCTTTTTTTAAAAATGCCAGAGAAGTCCACCCTTTAGTGATCAATTCTTTTTGTTCATTAAATACTTCGTATTCAAATTTTATTCGTACCCCAGGCATATTCGGAATAGAAGTCTTTATAGTTAATAACTCGTCATATTTTCCAGGCTTAAGGTAAGTAAAATGACTTTCCAACACTGGCATGATTACGCCGCCATCTTCCATTTCCTTATAGCTAAAACCTATTTTTCTCATCGATTCTACCCTCCCAACTTCGAAATACATCGCATAATTGCCATAATAGACATAACTCATTTGATCAGTTTCTGCGTATCTAACTCGAATTTGGGTTTTTGATGAGTACATCCTTAATATATTTTCGCTGCGTTTAATGCAGCCTGATATCGTCTTGCATTCGCATTATGTTGAGCCAAATTAGTTGCAAATGCATGATATCCTGAAAAATCTTCCTTTGCACAAAAGTATAAGTACTTATGATCTTCAGCATTCAGGACAGCCTCTAGGGAATTAATATCTGGTAAGTTGATAGGTCCTGGAGGCAGACCAGCATATTTATAAGTATTGTAAGGGCTTTCTATTTCTTTATGGACATTTAAAACTCTCTTCAACGAAAAATCACCCACTGCAAAAACTAAGGTCGGATCGGCCTGTAAGGGCATATTTAGCCTTAATCTGTTTAAGTAAACTCCGGCGATTTTTGGTCTTTCATCTGATTTTTGACTTTCAGACTGAACGATAGAGGCCAAAGTACTAACTTCTTTTGGGCTCAGGCCTAGGATTTCTGCTTTTGACTTTCTTTCTGCCGTCCAAAATGATTCATATTCTTTATACATTCTATCAAAAAGGGCTTCCGGGCTGGTATTCCACCAAACTTCATAAGTATTTGGGATAAACATACTCATGATAGTCTCTTCATTGAAATCAAACTTTCTGATATAGACAGAATCATTGATCAATTCCAAAAACTGACCTTCGTCTATTTCTAGATTTTTTGTGATTCGTTCAGCAAGATCTTCTTTGGTTCTAATATTATTAAAAGTAATTTTTATAGGAGCCTGGTTTCCAGATCTTAGGTGCCTTACCAATTCCAAATTGGTCATTTTTGGACTGATGATATAAAGTCCAGGTTTGACCGCTTCTTGGTATCCCAAGACTTTTGAAACAAATGAAAAGCTAACCATATCGTTGACAACATTGTCCTCATAAAGTTGATTGCTTACTTGTTTGAAAGTCGCATTACTTGGGATTTTCAAAGTGTAACTATTTTCAGTTTCCAGTAGACTATTGGGGCTGAAAAACACTTGGTAAAAATAAAAGGACATGGAAATGGCCAAAACCGAAAAGGAAATGATCAGTACCAGAAATATCTTATTCTTTTTATCACTTAACATATGGCGTCAAAAATAGGAAAAATTCCTTTGAGAGGAATTATTGCTGATATCCTGTGTTGAATCTTTTTGCTTGATTTATATTTAACTCTATGAAAGCCATTCCTGTTACTTGTGCAATTATAATTCATCAAAATAAAATTCTGGTCGCCAAAAGATCCTCAAAGATGAGCCAGCCAGGATTTTGGGAATTTCCGGGTGGAAAAATTGAAAATAATGAAAGCAAGGAGGATTGTTTGAAAAGGGAAATCCTGGAAGAATTGGGAATTGTGATCACTGTAAAATCTAAATTGACTCCCTCTATTTATGAATACTCCTCAGAAAAAGTCATTCAACTCTTTCCTTTCATTTGTGATTGGGAATCTGGCGATCTACAGATTTTGGAACATGAAAAAGTAATGTGGGTAGCTGTGGATGAATTGCAAAATTTAAATTTGGCACCAGCAGATATTCCAATTTGTAAGGAACTTTCTCATAATTGGCAGGCTTTTCGAAGTAAGTCTTCCACACAGGCTAAATAAAAAAAGATGGCTGCTGAATTTATTCGTTTGTATGAGGAAAATCCTGATCCTAAAAGGATAAGACAGATTGTTGATGTCTTAAGAGATGGTGGAGTAATTATTTATCCCACCGATACAGTTTATGGATTGGGTTGTGATATTATGAATTTGAGAGCAGTGGAGAAAATCTGCCGGATTAAAGGGATAAACCCCAAAAAGCATAATTTTTCATTTATATGTGCTGATTTGAGTAATATCGCTGAGTATACCCGGGTGATCACTAAGCCGGTTTTCAAAATGATGAAAAAAGGACTTCCAGGGCCTTTCACTTTTATTTTGGAAGCAAATACCCATGTCCCCAAAATTTTGCATAGCAATAAAAAAACAGTTGGAATTCGTGTTCCTGATCACTCAGTTCCCAGAATGATTGTAGAAGAGTTGGGGCAACCGCTTTTATCTACTTCAATCCGTGATGAGGATGAAGTTATCGAGTATAGCACTGATCCGGAACTTATTTTTGAAAAATATCAAAATCTCGTGGATATCATCATTGATGGAGGTTATGGTCAAAATATTGGATCTACCATTCTTGATTGTACAGGAGATGAAGTGGAAGTTTTGAGAGAAGGTCTTGGACAGTTGGAAGATATTATTTGAAATGAAGAATTTACATAGACTAGCTTTTTAATATGAAAAAAGTTGCGGTTGACTTGCACTTTCTTCCTTGCTTGGAGTTTTTCACTGCAATCATAAATGCAGATGAGATTTTGGTTTCTCCTTCTGAAATTTATCAAAGACAATCTTACCTAAACAGAGCTAGAATTCGCTTAGCCAATAAAATTGAAACTCTAAGTATACCAATCCAAGGGAGAAGACCAAGGCTTCCTTTAAATCAGGTTTTGATCGATTACAGCCAAAATTGGCAAAAAATTCACCTTAGGGGAATTCAATCAGCATATGGTAAAGCACCTTTTTTTGAATTTTTTTTTCCATACATACAACCGATTTATGAAAGAAAGCATCCTAGTTTATGGGACTTAAACTTTGAGATGCTGACAATATGTCTCAAGTTATTGAGGTTAAATGGCAAGTTGACTGTCTACCAAAATCTTGATAAAGATAACGTTGATTTCGACTTAAGAGGCCATATTAGCCCCTCAAGCTCACATTCTGAAAGAAACCTTTATAGTCCCACTGCTTATACTCAACTTTTTGGCTTAGACTTTGAGCCGAATCTAAGTGTTATTGATATTCTGTTTTGTACAGGCACTGAAGCAAAAAAGCTTTTGTTAAGTTCTGTAAAAAAATAATGAACAATCAACAAAAGGATTGTGTTTTTAAAACAAATTCGGTAACATACGTACAGGAATATTAAACAATCAGAAAGGAATTAAATGGAAGCTAAATTTTCAAACAGAGTTAAAGAGGTGATCTCTCTCAGCCGTGAAGAAGCGCTTCGCCTGGGACACGATTATATTGGTACAGAGCACCTCTTGCTGGGGATGATTCGGGAGGGTGAAGGTGTAGCTGTTTCCATTCTTAAAAAATTGGGAGTGCCCTTAGATGAACTTCGTGGAGCTATAGAAAGAGCCGTGAAAGGTACAGCCAATCATAATGTCAAAAATATGGCAAATATACCCCTGACCAGACAGTCAGAAAAGGTATTGAAAATTACATATTTAGAAGCTAAAATATTTAAAAGTCAACTCATTGGCACAGAGCATTTGCTGCTATCTATTTTGAGGGATGAGGATAATATTGCCACTCAAATTTTAAATAAGTTTGATGTCAATTATGATTCAGTCAAAGAGATGCTAGAAATGAACTCTGATGGTGGAGCTTCTCCTAGAGCACGTGCTGAGGCAGAAGACGGTGATGAGGATGGCTCTAAACTTTTTGGTTCTCCAGGAAGCGGTTCTGGAAGCTCAAAAGCAGGAGCTGAAAAATCAAGAACCCCTGTTTTGGATAATTTTGGTCGGGATTTGACCAAGATGGCTGAAGATGACAAACTGGATCCCATTATTGGAAGAGAGAAAGAGATTGAAAGAGTTGCACAGATTTTATCAAGAAGAAAGAAAAATAATCCAATCTTAATCGGTGAGCCAGGAGTTGGTAAAACCGCCATTGCAGAAGGATTGGCTTTGAGAATTGTTCAGAAAAAAGTCTCTCGAGTACTTTTCAACAAGCGCGTAGTGACTTTGGACCTTGCTTCATTGGTAGCTGGTACTAAATATCGTGGTCAATTTGAAGAGAGAATGAAAGCTGTAATGAATGAGCTTGAAAAATCTCCAAATGTGATCTTATTTATTGATGAGTTACATACTATTGTAGGAGCTGGTGGAGCCTCAGGTTCTCTTGATGCTTCAAATATGTTCAAGCCTGCTTTGGCAAGGGGTGAAATCCAATGTATTGGAGCAACCACTCTTGATGAATATAGACAGTATATTGAGAAGGACGGTGCTTTGGCACGTCGTTTCCAAATGGTAATGGTTGATGCCACCTCTCCAGAAGAGACCATCCAGATTCTAAACAATATCAAAGATAAGTATGAGGATCACCACAATGTGAATTATACAGATGCTGCTATTGAGGCCTGCGTGAAATTATCAGATAGATATATTTCTGATAGATTTTTGCCGGATAAAGCTATAGATATTCTTGACGAAGCAGGTGCTAGAGTGCACATTAACAATATTCATGTTCCTGAGGATATTTTGAAATTGGAAGCTGAAGTGGAGGATATTAAAACTGAGAAAAACCGTGTGGTAAAATCTCAGAAATATGAAGAGGCCGCTCAGTTACGTGATAAAGAAAAGAAATTATTGGAGCAATTAGAAGTTGCAAAGGTAAAGTGGGAAGAAGAAAGTAAATCTAAAAGATATACTGTTGAAGAGGAAAATGTTGCTGAGGTGATTGCTATGATGACTGGAATTCCTGCTAAAAGGATTGCCCAGAATGAAGGAGCTAAACTTCTCAACATGAATCAAGAGTTGGCAGGGAAAGTGATTGGACAGGACGAAGCTATCAAGAAACTTACCAAGGCAATTCAGAGAACCAGAGTTGGATTGAAGGATCCTAAGAAACCAATTGGTTCATTTATTTTCTTGGGACCAACAGGCGTAGGTAAAACTGAGCTTGCAAAAATGCTTGCTACGTATCTTTTCGATAAAGATGATTCTTTGATAAGAATTGACATGTCGGAATACATGGAGAAATTCTCAGTATCCAGATTAGTGGGGGCACCTCCAGGATATGTTGGCTACGAAGAAGGAGGTCAGCTTACTGAAAAAGTTAGAAGAAAGCCATATTCTGTAGTTTTACTTGATGAAATAGAAAAAGCTCATCCTGATGTATTCAATATCCTTTTACAGGTATTGGATGATGGAATTTTAACGGATGGTCTTGGAAGAAGAGTTGACTTTAGAAACACTATCATAATCATGACTTCCAATATTGGAGTTCGTGATCTTAAGGATTTTGGAGCAGGTATCGGTTTTGCAAACAAAGCTAAAAGCGATAATTTGGATGATGTTGTGAAGTCGACAATTCAGTCTGCTTTGAAGAAGGCATTCAGTCCTGAATTCTTGAATAGATTAGATGATGTTGTAGTATTTAATTCTCTTAACAAAGAGCATTTATTTAAGATTATTGACATCAGTTTAAACAAACTGTTCTCAAGAATTACAGATCTTGGATATCAGATTGAGTTGACTGAGAAAGCTAAAGAGTTCTTAGC
>NZ_JAHEBC010000432.1 GCF_024642405.1 Algoriphagus sp.
GGTGGTAATCGGGATTTTGATTGCACTCCAGGTAAATAATTGGAATGAAAACAGAAAGGCGAAAATTAAATCTGTCAATTACTTAGTAGAATTCAAAAAGGACCTTGTAAACGATACCATAAACTTTAACAGAATTCTAGATTTATTAGAAACACAGATTCAGTTTGAATCTTGGACACTTTCGTATCTTTCCTACCAGCCGAAACATATGGATAGTTTACAAAGGACATTTTTTTCTCCTTATTATAATCAATCCATTTTGGACAGAGCCTATCAACAACTACAATCCTCAGATAATCCAAACTTAGTAGGATTCCCCGCACTTTTTGAAATGCTTACTTCTTACTATTCTGAAGATAAGTTCTTGGTAGACTTGTTTAACGAGAATGAAAAATCCTTTGTCACCACCAATAAATTCTATGAAAATTTGGGGAATGAATTTGAAGTTGTTTTGGATGATTTTCCAATGACGGCAACTGAGTCTGAACAAATGGAAACACTTTATTCCATGGCAGAATCCATTGAAGGAAGGAATTTTTTAAAGGAAAATTATATGCGCAGAAAATCTATGATTAATGTTTTCAAAAATGCAAAAAAGAAATCAAAATTATTGATTACTGAAATAGACAAACACATGCTTCTACCATGATCTCATTTTTTAGAAAAATCCGCCAAAAACTCCTAAAGGCCAACTCCATCACCAGATACCTTGCTTATGCTTTAGGAGAGATCCTATTGGTGGTAATCGGGATTTTGATTGCGCTTCAGGTAAATAACTGGAATGAAAGCAGGAAAGAAGATGCAGCACAAATAAAATTATTGACAAACTTTATGGTGGATCTGACGGCTGATTCAGTACTGCTCAAGGATTATGAATCGGATTTGTCGACAGTGACTAAAACCCACAAGGAGCTGTATTTGGCTCGCAAAGGGGTTATCTCAGCCCCTGAAATTGAAAATCCACAATTAATCAGAGGTTCGATTAGATACCATTCTATCACCCTTAGCAATCATCCAAACATCGGAACCCAAGTGATGGATGATGAAATTAGAAATGAAATTCTCGATTATTATCAATTTCTAGCAAGAGTGGAAAACTCTTATTTACAATATGACAATGTTGTCAAAGAAACCGTAAGGCCATATCTAGCAAAAAATCTCACCTTAAATCCTGATTTTCTTTTTGACAATGAGAAGGAGGATCAATCTCCCTTGGATCTAGATCAATTTTTTAAAGTAATTATACAAGATGATTTTGGACAAGTCCTTTTTGAGGCAAATCTTAAAGCTGAAGAAATGATGGAATTTTTTGAGGAACTAGAAAGTAGAAATAATGCGCTTCGGAGTTTGATTAAAACAAAGGTCAGATGAAAAGAATCTTTATAGTCTTGAAAGAAAAATGGCCGGAATATCTCTTTGAGATTATCGTGTTGGTGATCGGTATTTATGGTGCCTTTGAACTGGCAAACTATGGGGAAAATAGAAACCGGAGAAGATCTGAAATTGAAATCCTGAAAGGATGCAGGACGGAACTTATGGCTGATTTGGCCGAGATCAACCATAATATGGGCGAACTCAACAAAAGCCGACGCTCTTTAAAATTACTTATCGATGTTTTAGAGAATAACGGCCCTTACCATGATTCCTTAGCTTTTCATTTCAACTACACCTTCCTACCCATTCACTTTGTCCACTCCACCAGCTCTTTCGAAACCGCTAAATCCAGGGGACTTGACATCATCTCCAATTCAGAAATACGCTCCAAGCTTATTGCAGTCTATGATTCACAATATAAATTCTTCCTAAAAGGAGAGGAAGAAGAATTGGCAGAAGTGCAGCACTACCTCAGGAATATCCTTCCGGGGAGATTTGCTTCCGGATGGAATTATGGTGCGAAAGATACCTTCGAAGGCGAGATGGTTCCATTGGACTTTGAATCTCTGAAAGCCGACCAAGAGTTCCTCTTTTTTATCAAAACCCAGGAAAACCGAACCAAATCCTTTGTCGAATATTTTTATGAAAATCTGAAAAATTCAGTGGAGTCTATGATTGGGGATTTGGATAGCGAACTTAAACGACTGGACTCATGAAAAGAATTTCCAATTACCTAAGAATGCGAGTTTCCCTTTTCTTAATATTTACTTCTCTTCTGATCGGATGCCAGACTAAAGTAGATGATGGTAGATTACTTTCTCCCAGATTTAATCATGTTTACTTGAACGTTGCCAATATGGACAGATCGGTGGCTTTTTATACTGCTGCTTTTGATCTTGAACTGGTGAAGCAAATCAAGAAACTCAAACGGACCTCTGAAGAGGGAACCCCAGAAGAATACGAAATTTTCTTATCCCTTCTGAAATTTCCGGGGCAAGACTTTGTCTTAGAGATAGGAGAAAACCCCGCTTTCCAAGCAGAAAATGGCTCGGCAAACTATACACATATAGGAGTTGACGTATCCGATATTGAGGCAGCGAGTGAACGAATTTTGAAAGCAGGTGGAATATTAGCGCGTCCTTTAGCAATAGTAGAAACTGAGGATATCGCGGCAAAAACAATGTTTTTTACAGGCCCAGATGGAGAATCCTTAGAATTAATGCAACTTATTTCAGGAGAATTTTAAGAAATATGAAACGACAAGTACTTTACATTTTTCTTCTTGTACTTTTTTATGGAAGTGCAGTAGCTCAAGAACGGTCCAAAGAAAGACTTCATCAGGTAGCAGATTTGAAAATTACCACCTTGTCCACCATGCTCGCCAATAAAGGAATCGGAGAATGGGGCTATTCGGCATTGATAGAAAGTGAGGGCCGGAAATTATTGTTTGATACTGGAAGTCGGCCTGAAACAGTCCTTCAAAATGCCCAAGAGCTCGGTATTGATCTTTCAGATGTAGAGGATGTTTACTTAAGCCATAATCATTGGGATCATATCGGTGGACTTAT
>NZ_JAHEBC010000433.1 GCF_024642405.1 Algoriphagus sp.
ATTTATGGAATACATTTGGCAACTGCCCACTAAGATTATTTGTAAATAACCATAAAGACTCAAGGTTTACCAGATTCTGGATGCTCGCAGGAAGAGTCCCTACTAGGTTATTCTGGATTAAGTTAATGCTGGTAATATGTCCATTTGGATCGACACCAACGCCATACCACCCTCCGACCGGCTGGACTACATTTGGGTCTGCTGTACTCCAACCTGTTTTGTTGGTCCAGTTTGCACCGCCTGTTGATTGATAAATATCAATTAAGGCTTGGTACTCAGCTTGGCTGGGCATAGGAATTGAACTAGTAGAATATGCATTGCTTTTTGATGTCAATTCCTGGTTTTTCTTCTGCCCAGAAGGCCCCCATTCTAATTGCATGGCCAACCTATCTTCCAACTCTTGGTCTAACAAGGATTTCAGATCTTCCATATCGGCCCCACTGTCAATAGGTAATTCCACCTTATTGGATTTTTGGGAATTGGCATTTGCTTTGCCCTGTGCTACGCTTTCGAACTTGGAACAAAAAATCAATGCAATGATAAAATATACTCTCGCCATGAATCGTTAATTAAAGAATTAACTGCATGATACGTTCATTTTCCCGAAGAGAAAATACCCTGTATAGGGTATTGCTTATATTCTAAAAATTTTAATAAGTATTTGAAGGAATGATTTCATTATACAAGCTGCAAAAAAAGTAGCTTCTATTAAATCCTATTAGAAAAACCACAATCCTACAAAATCCTGATAATCAGGAATAAAGATTTCAAACTATTTTTCTGATAATAAAGATTCACATCTTATACTTCTAAGATTTACTTGGACTCTTTGCCCCCCTTATTATTTTTCCTTGCAAACTGGTCTGAGCCAACCATGAAAATGCTCGGTATGTTCCAAAGTATTCATATCTATAAATTTGAGTAAAGCCAAAACAATTGCTTTGAACAAAAAACTTTTTGGCATTGGATTGGCTGAATGTTCAGATGTTATCCCTGGTTATTTCAGATACCTTAAAAATATTGACCAATTGATATACCGCTTCCGTACCAATTGCATTTTAAGTTTGAAATTAAATAGGATGCAGACACAAAATTAATGGATACAAGGAAACAGGAAAAGGAATAAAAAGTGAAGCGAAGCAAACGGCTTTATGCCGGAGGCATCAGGTTACCCAGAGCCACAGATCTATATTTCTGAGGAATTCAAAAGAACTGAACAGGAATATATTTTATGAGTCTCAAACAGTGATAAAAAGTATTCGGTTTTGTCTAGGCAGATTGATTGGATATCACTATTTCAAAAAATTAATTGAAATCAAACTCCTGTAGGAAACCATCTTTCGAGTCAACTTTATCAGTAACAGATTCCAGTGAAGCCTTTTCCTTTATTTCCTTTTTAAGAAACTTAAAAGAACCGATTTCAAAGCCTATCTTAAGCTGAACCCTGCTTTTGTACAGGCTGGATTTCTCATTAAAAAACGGATCTATGGAACCGATCACCACCGAACGGATAACCTTACCCATGGGAATCGTTCTTCCTATGGCCAAACTGGAAGCCCAGGCTTTTCCGGCATAGTCTCTTGATTCATAGCCTGCCGGGTTGGTGACTGTCACCTGGTTTCTATTGACTGTTCCTTGGGCAAACCAATTCCCTTTGGCAAACCGGATTCCTGAATAGTAACCGAACCCTTCCCGGATCAAAGGTTCTTCCTCGTCAAACTGTTTCTTCCAGGTAATTCCTCCAAGAAGTGAAAACTGATGGGTCAATCCATAAAAGACTCCAGCATCCAACAAAAGCCCCTCTCCGAAGGAAGTCAAGGGATCATACCAGAGGTTTAAACCAATCCTATGGATAAACTTCTCCTCTTTGAGTTCATTGGGTTCGATGAATGCTTTTCGCTTCTTTTCCAATTCGGCAGGAATGGTTTTGATAATACCCAATGAATCCACTTTGATTTTGCTGAAATCCTTTCCAGATTTCTGGATGAATTCATCGCTGATATGTGCAGCTTTCTCGGAAGCCAGTGCCTTTGCCTGATCATAAGGCATCTCCGAAGGAAGTCCGTTTTTGGTCAGCTCATCCAAGGCTCTCTTTCCATAAAAATCAGGAAGTTCCATATTCCTTATGTCTATCTCACCACTTACTTTCCCTGCCAACTGCTCCTCTATTTTGGGCATGATCCATTCATTGGTCAGGGCTTTCAGATTTTCATTGTTCTGGTCAACCAAAGATTCTAGATCAGAAACATCTGTCAACTCATCCAGTCTGCCTTGGGATTCCTCTACCCTGTTTAATATATTCTGGGAAGCATTTTTGATTTCCTCTCCGGGAATATCATCATTTTGAATCAAACCCTCCAAAGTCTTTTTCTCATTTTCCAACAACACCTTTGTCCTCGCCTTAGCAACCTGCAATAAGCTGTCACGCTGGACAGAGTCAGCGGAAACTTCCTTTAACTCTTTGATCTCCCTTTGGAGGGAATCATAGGAGTTCTTCAGATCCCGGATCTGTTTGAGTTCTTCCAGATAGGGGATTTCGGGTTTGGAGGGTAATGCAGAAATAGAATTAGAAATCGAAGGCTTCGAAAGCTTTGAATTCATGCCACTTGGAAAGTTTTGAGCTATCGAAAAACAGGATAAAAGCATTAAGCAAATAAAAAAAGTGACCTCTTTTTTCATAGCAGATTTGTTAAACCAAATACATTTTCACACTTCATCTAAAAGTTATTTATCTGATAGTTATACCCTTTCTTCACTTTTTGAATTACAAATTTGTATTGATAGTAAGGTATAATTACAAACTACACCTAGTCTACGCTGTTTTATAAATCCATCCCATTCTACTCCCAGAGTTTTTTTTTGAGTTTAGGGCTCTATTTTCTTACGTAGCATAATCCTATTAGATCATCAGTATAGTATAAATCTAATACCCCCT
>NZ_JAHEBC010000434.1 GCF_024642405.1 Algoriphagus sp.
ACAGTTCAAAAGGCAAGGCCATAAATTACTTGTGGAAAAAAGTAAATAAAGAGATCCTAGAGACTATCTTAAGAACAGCTTAGCGTAAAATGGCCAAGGGATTTTCAATATTAGTAGTGAATACATTTAATAAACTATTCTCAATCAAGTTTTTCCCTATTATCCTTGGTTTGATTTCTGGCTTTTCAGTTTTCTATTTTTTGTACTTTTTCGGAGCATATGGTATACAAGAAGGTATTTCTTACTCAGGACATTCCCACCTATTCCGAAGTTTGAGTTTTGGTGTATTAACCTTTGCTTATCTAACTGCTTTCGAAATCTGGCTAAAGCCAAAATTGGATATTACTAGTCTTAGGAGTTCGATAATGTGGTATTTAAGTTTGGTGTTATTAGGAAGCCAACTCATATTTATATTATTCAATTTCTTTTGGAATTGGCAAGAGTGGAATCTCGAGGCATATGGATTTATTATGAAAGAGTTCCCCCTCATGATGGTGGTGCCCCTCTCCTTTTACTTAGTATTAAAAAAAATTACAGCTCCCAAAAACCCAAACCTCTCTTACCTATCCTTTCAATCTGAAAATGGGAAAGAACAATTGAAGATTAAGCTGCAGAACTTTTTGTATGCCAATTCATCCGAAAACTACATTACGATTTCATACACTTTAAATGGGCAAAGCAAACATCACCTCATCCGTAAGCCTCTCAAAGATTTGGAACAAGAGCTAAAAGCTTATCCTGAAATTGAAAGAACGCATAGAAGTTATTTGGTAAATAGACTCAACATTCAGGCTGTGAAGCAACTCAAAGGGAAAGTTTTTCTCGAAGTGAAAGGAACAAGTGTACCTGTATCAAAACAATATCAGCCTCAATTTCTGGATGAGTGATTCTTTCGTCACTGATGAGTGATTTTCATCCCTCAACAACCTTTTAGTTTGTTAAAGAGGGCTTTTAGCTTTCATATTTGTGAAAAGAGAAAACACAATGAAAAAGCTATTCTTACTTTTTTTGGTATTCGGGATCACGATAATTATTGGATGTCAGTCAAAAGAAAACCTCCCGCCCGAAAGCAAAATTTCAACCGCAGACCAACGGATTGACTCGCTTTTTAGAAGTCGCTATGCACAAGACCTTTTTCAAGGTGGTGTAGTAATTACTCAACATGGGAAGACGATTTATGAAAACTATTTGGGACAGGCAGATAGAAGTTGGGGTATTCCATTTGATGAAGAAGTAAAGCTCGATATCGCCTCTGTAAATAAATCTATGATTGCGGCATTGTCCCTCAAGGCTGTAGAAGAAGGACTGCTAAAGCTTGATGATAAGTTAGTGGATTTACTATCTGACTTTTCATACAAAGGACATTTCCACCCAGAAATAACCCTACATCATCTATTGAGTCATAGCTCAGGGTTGGCTGATTATGATGGTGTATCCGAAGAATTGCGACAGGATAGTTTCCTGAAATTCAAACGTTCGCGATTTACCAATGAAGGGTATGTGGATTTCATCAGCCAAATTGAACCCATAAATGAACCGGGAAAGCAATTTTACTACAGCAACTTTGCCTATCATCTCGTCGCGATCATTATTGCCGAGGCCTATTCAAAACCTTTTGCTCAGGTCCTAGAAGAAAAATTGGCGATCCCCTTAGGCCTGAAAAATACTGTATCAGAGGGCTTCAACGAAACAGTGATTCCCAAATTGGCGCAAGCTTATACTTACCAAGAAGCCACAAATCAGTGGATGGAAACTCCTTTTATAGACTTGAGCCTAAGCAGGAGAATATTCTCTACGGCTTCTGACTTGAACAGGTGGGCACAAGTAATGGATAATCCTGGTTGGTTGACGGAAAACTCCCTTAAGCTGATGAAGCAAAATCACCAAGCCAGAATCAGTAAATCGATTTCTTATGGCTATGGCTGGGTCATTTTTGATGAGGAAAACAAGAGTGAGATGGGCGATTTGGGTATTGAAAAGCCCTATATCATTCATGGTGGAAGCACAGATGGCTATAAATCCATGCTTATCAATATCAATAGTGGAGAATACGTCATAAGCTTTTTAAGCAATGTGGGGGACAAGACTAACGAAATGCAACTCGCACAAAAAATAATTGAAATATTAATTAAATAAACAATGAAAAAAGAATTGAATACTCTGGTAATACTCGCATTTATACTCGTTTCATTTTCTGGCTTTGCCCAAAAAGAAACGATGGTCGGCCTTTGGGAAGTAGAAAAAGTAAGCGTTGGAGAAGAAAATATGACCCCTGTAGCGAAGTGGTTTAGATTAAACGCAGACGATACTTACCAAGGGGGAAACGGTTGGTTGCAAAGTAGTAAAGGCAATTGGAATTATGATGCAGATGCAAATCTTTACACGGCCACAGATTCCTTGGATGTTATGGACGAATTTGGCGGTTTTTCTGTATCGTTTGATAATGAAAAAATGGTTTGGGAAAGAGAGGAAGAAGGGATGTCCGTTAAGGTGACTTTACTTCCTATTGAAAAGCTGCCTATGTCCCCCGCAGACTATCTCGAGGGCATGTGGGATTTAGAGAAAATCACTGAAAATGGACAATCCATAATAGGTGATTTTGATAAAGAAAATAAACACAAACTTTTCATTCGGTGGGATAGGATTTACATCAATTTTAATCCAGAAGGAAAAAAGCTGACTGGTTATTGGCACATTAATGGACACAGACCAGAGATCACTTTACTTCCTCACCAGGAAGATGGAAATCCAGAAAGCTGGAGAATAGAGGTTAACAATAAAGAATTAGTAATGACCGGTATTTCTGATAGTAATCGCGCGATAGAACGAACATATATGAGGCGCAATACTTTTTAAAGTATTGGCAGACTTGGTTCTAAAGCAAATCAAATACGTTCTACAACAATAGATAAAATCACTTTCCTCTCAA
>NZ_JAHEBC010000435.1 GCF_024642405.1 Algoriphagus sp.
GGAAGGAATGATTTCCTCGCTAAGAAATTGCTTTAGAGGAATTTCTGCTAATACCAGCTTTGCGGCAATACGTTCTTGTTCGTTTGTTGCTGCCAAACCAGCCATTTGATCCCCGGATTTTTCTGGAGAAGCTTTGGCTAAAACGGTTTTGAGATCGGGAAAAGTAAAGTTGAAATTTCCGATGGTATGCTGGTAAACCATTCAATTAAAATGGGTATTTAATTAGAGTTTTCCAATGGAAAAACCGGTTTGTTAGGAGAATACTAAAATAGGTAGAGATCTAGGGTTTATTTAACCATTTAATAATTGTAAGGTTTGACTCTTCAGGGTAATTGTATTTCACAGGAAAAAAGAGAGAAAGCATAGTAAAAGAAAAATAGCTGAAAAAGATTTCTCATTCTAGTTGGTTAAATATTGAAAGAATAAATAAACTATAGATTAATGATTAATCCTCAGAATACCTTGCGGTAATTTGTTGAACAAATGAATCCAAGGCTCTGAATTGCTCATCATTTATTTCAGAACTACCGGTTTCAAAAAATACAGTATGTCTTAGGCCGTCCTGAATGTCAAATTGGAAAGGTGTAAATACCTCTCGTTCAGACTCATGTTCGGGAACACATCTTGGGCCAGGAGGAGTACCATGAATATTCCATTCTCCTACATTACTTCCTGCATCAGCACCTACTGCCCCCACATTAAATCCTCCAACGTAGATTGAATTTGCTCCTCGTAAAGGAAAAGATATCCAAGCCAAACTATACCCAACATAAGCTCCGGCTCCAGCGGTAGTCAATCTTGCCAAGGTGAAATTAAAATCATCGAATGTACAGATATCATCAGTTACAAAATCCGTCCAGTCTCCCCAACCCGGATCTGCTCCTGGAGTTTGTAGGCCAACTCCAATTCCACCTCCTATAAATGAGCCCTCTGCTATTTGACCGGTTCTTCTATTTTTCAATTTTCCAATGGCAAAAGCACCTCCCAATCCTGCATGACCTCCTCCTCCTCCCACGGTCATTTTAATAGACCACTGATTGGTGGCATTCGCTTCACATTCTTCTGGGATCACAATTGATTCCGTAGAGGGAGCCATTCCCTCTTCTTGTCTGGTAACCACAATATCAATATCTACGCGTCTCATCGATGGATCATTGGCATCTACATCACCTCCACCTTCCACCAACGTTTCACGGTCTCCAACTCCCTCGGCAGGTAATGAAACTACTCCTTCTTCTCTTTCCCCAGAAATGGAGGACTCAATGGCAAACTCAACCTCTCCATGTCCTGCCATATACCTTCTGAACATTTCCTGAAATAAATATTCTACATTATTTGCTCTATCTCGAGATAGAGTCAGGTTAAGCTCTTCCGAAGTACTTCTTCCGGTATTTTCCCATCTGGGACTAGCATGCCCTCGGATTCCTCCTTCTATAAAAGTTTTAACGGATCTTTGAATTTCTTCTATACCTGAATTTTCAGTATTTCCTTGTTGAATCGTGTGTACCAATTCATGGGCAAGAAGTTTTTTTCCTTCGAATGATTCAGGATTGTATTGATTATTTCCAAAAACAATATTGTTTTGGAAGGTATATGCTCGGGCATTAATATCATCTGCACTTTGATGTGCAATGCCATCACTATGGATCCTGACCTTGCTGAAATCCTGACCAAATGCTGATTCCATTGATTCTCTTACCCCATTATCCAAAGGTTCCCCACCTTTATTCAAAGTGTTTTTCACAGTAGGGGGAATAGTGTCAGCTTGAGATTTTGTCGTATCGTTTTCCTTTGACTGTATTTTAGGGGTATTAACATTTTGAGAAATTAATCCCTTTCTTTCTCTAGCAGAAATAACTTGATCAGCAACAGCATCCGCTTCCTTTTCATAAGAATCATTTGGATGATTGACTTTTAACTTGGGTTGAACTTTTGAAGGTGAAAAAAATGACACCCTCAACTTCCCTTTTGGAGAGGAATTTGATTTTTCATGTTTCAAGGGTTCATGCATGGGATTGAAATTTAAAAGTTCATTTTCTTTGTTTTTACTTTTCCGCTAAATCGATTTAGGAAATTAAAACTTAATCTTTCGGTCTTCTTAATTCAAATAACACAGGGGATGAAGATTTAATGATTTTATCATTGGTTTTTATAGTGAGGATTACGTGGATATTGTCTCTGTCGAATCCCTTTTCCGAAATAAATGGGAAACTCAAATCGAATTGGATATCTTCCTTTGCTTGTACAGTTATTGATTTTTTATCCATTTCATCGTAGTCAGGGAGCATGTATAAATGAAATTCATTTATAGGAAGTTGTTTATTACCGTCAGAAACGTAGACCGCTAAAACCAAAAAAGAAATTGGGTGTTCGCTGTGATTTGAGGCTTTAAAACACCCATTGGTAATTTGGGGTTCTTGTCCCGAATAATACACTTTGTTTACTGGTATTCCTTTAAATATTAATTCCATTTTTTTTATTTATGAGCAAGCTGGCCAATTTAAAGGTCTAATAGTTCGAGGATTTACTACTCGTCTTGGTCCAGGAACTGTATCACCATTTACAGCATTTCGAATGTAAACAGTACCATTTTCTCTTCTTACCCGAACTCTTGTTGAACCCACTTTTGCAATGACTTCTTCATTGGCGACCATTCCTGGATAAGTAGCCACCTGTGCATCTACACCTGTTTGGTCTAAAACGGTATCTCCTGTATTAGGATCGGTGGTTACTAAACTAGGATCTGGAGTGAGACCCCTTGATATACTCCAGTTTGTTTCTAGGGAGTATGCATAATCCTCTTAATCCGCCCAAGCTTCAGACCGAAGTCTTCGTGGTGAGCGCGCATGTTGGTATTCATGATACAGAGTTTGAGCCACGGTTTCACAATCATCAGAAACATTTAGTCTGATAGTATTTCCAGA
>NZ_JAHEBC010000436.1 GCF_024642405.1 Algoriphagus sp.
CCGTTTGGCGATAAAACCAGATTACTTGCACCTGCCTCGACGGGCATCAACTGAAGGTCGTCTCCTTGACTCAGCGAGGTCTGCCATAGGTGGTTACCTCGCAGGCTGAGGATGGTGTTTGCATCGGTCCATACCATATCGCGCACTGAGGCGGATGCCGTATCGGAACTGATGATCACTTCCTTCCCATCGCTTGTGAATACCCAGAGACCACGCCCAGGATTTCCGGGTTCACTCCAGGAAAAGGCGAAGTGCTTGCTGTTCGGTGCCCACGCAGGCTGGGACGGGGTTGTTCCCGTCAATTTTGGCGTGGCGAAGAGGTCATCAAGAGTGAGCTCAGCTTCCTGTGCTGTGACTATTGAGGGCATCGCCATCAGTAGGCCTGCCACTACCCAGGTTTGCCAAAAAGAGATCTGTTGCATGTGTTTGCTTTAGTAACTGTTTAGAAGTCATCTCAATAATATCCTTTGACCTACAAAAGGACCTTTTACTGCCATACTGCGTTGCGAAAAGCGTGGCGTAGCTATGCCTATGCTCCGTTTTAGCGTCTTGTCTAACAGCAAAATCTCCCTTTTTGGGTATCAAAAACATCTTGAGATGGCTTCTGGTAAAATAATCTTATACTACTCCAATAGCGCTCTCGCAATTGGAGAGTGCGCTTTCTGAAGGTCTTCCAAGTCGAATTTTTGGTTTTCTCGTCACCTCTTCTATAGGGTATAACACTTGTATTATCCCAACTCCAATAACCTATTGCGTTTATATCGCCAATATCTATAAGTGTTGGGAGTGCTTTTTATAAAATTAAATAATTCGTCGATACGACCAATAGCTGTTTCTAATTTTGACAAAAAATTGATCTTTCATATAAGTGTGGGTTTATCAAAAGCATTTCAATAATATTCCGAAAATTGCCCCTTCTTTAAAATAGGCACAAAAAAAGCCGAGACTTAGAGCCACGGCTTGGAATATCGTTTTTTATCCTAATTCACAGAGAGATTTGAGATCCAGATGAAGCGTTTTCCATTTGCGCCCATATGATCTTGTGCAATGGTCAGTGGTCCTACTTTTTTCTCATTCTCCCAAGTCCAAGTAGCTCCTTGTTCACCATTTCCTCTTCGGAAAGTCCATTCCAGAATCTTATTGTTTTCATCTAGATACAGATCATAGGCATCGCCAGGGGTATAACCGTCTGCCGAGTTATAAATAATGGTCAATTTGGTGGCCGTGGTTCCTTTCAAAGGTGAACTTACTTCCTCTTCTGTCTCAAAGGTATAGCCGGAATCCCAACCCAATTGGAATGGCATCATCGCCCAATATTTATCATTGATAAAAGCCCGATCGGCTGGTGGAAGAGAATCGGATAATAAACTATAAGAATAGGTCGTATCCGAGTCAGTGTAATCAACAGTTTTATCTTTTAGGTTCCAGAGGTAAGTCCGAGCAACAGAATTCACAGAATCCCGCTGTACGTTCCAAGTGAAGCCAATTGTATTTACCTGATCCATTTGATCAAAACCATAAGCCATGGCCACTTTCATGGGAAGTGTGTCTGGCATAGTTTCTTTTGGTTGACATGAGCTTAGAGCCCAAACTAATAAAATTACAAAGCTAAATTGTTTCATGGTTTTATGGTTTTCGGTAAAGATAACAGACTCTTTAATCCATTTGTTTTTTGGTCAAGAAATAAAATTTTGAAATTTATTCCATTAAACTTACTGATTTTCAATCATAAGGAGAAGGACTGATACTTGTCCATCCACCATCTACTACCAATGTTTGCCCAGTGACATGTTTTGCTGCATCAGATACAAGAAAAGCAGCTGCGGCAGCAATATCTTCTGGAGATGCGGGTTTTCCTAATGGGGTGAGATTGGACCAAGTCCTCTCATACTTTGGGTCAAGTGCAGTTCTGGAAGTCATGGTAGCGCCGGGAGCAACACAATTGATTCTGATGCCAAATGGGGCAAGTTCCAAAACCAAGTTCTTCGCCAGCATTTCTATGGCAGCCTTGCTCATCGCGTAAGCCGCTAGATTCTCATGGCTTTGGTGCGCAGTGACAGAAGAGGTAAGCAGAATAGATCCACCATTTGATTGTTTTTTCATTACCAAAGCCGCAGCTTGAGTTAGAAAGAATGTACCAACCTGATTTACTTTTGTAACCGCCATAAAGTCCTCTCTCGAGTATTCAAGAAAGTTGCCAAATAAAGTGATTCCGGAGTTTGCTACCACAATATCCACTGACCCAAATTGGGTCAGTGCTGTTTCAATCATTTTATTTATTATTTCTTGATCACTAGAATCGCCTGGAATAGCCACGGCAGCCATCCCAAATTGGTGTGAAATTTTCTTACACGCATCTTGAATAAGGCCTTCTTCCAAGTCATTTAAAACAAGATTTACGCTTTCAGCAGCCAGCTTTTCGGCGATAGCTAACCCAATTCCTTGGCCAGCTCCTGTGATAATGGCGGTTTTTCTAGTGTTCATTCTAATAATTTAATGGGAATCTCTTTTGACCTCTGAACCAGAACTTCCCTGAAGAAAATCAAAATCTACCCCTTCATGTGCCTGATTTACTTTGTCCAAAAATAAATTTACGTATCCACGCTCATAAGGGAGTTTTAGTGGTTTAAATTCATTTCTTCTTTTCTCAAATTCCTCTTCAGGAATCAGTAAGTTCAGGGTTCTTGCAGGAACATTCAATTCTATCAAATCACCAGTTTTCACCAAAGCCAAAGGCCCACCGATAGCAGATTCTGGAGAAACATGCAGGATCACGGTTCCATATCCAGTTCCACTCATCCTTCCGTCAGAAATCCGAACCATATCTTTAATGCCTTTATCCAGTATTTTTTTAGGCAAAGTCATATTTCCTACCTCAGGCATTCCCGGGTATCCTTTTGGTCCAACGTTCTT
>NZ_JAHEBC010000437.1 GCF_024642405.1 Algoriphagus sp.
AAGAGAGTTGCTATGCTTGCAAACCAAACTTCTATCATTGGCAAAGCACATTTGGTAGATAGTTTGCAGACTTTGGGGATTAACATCGTGAAAGTATTCGGTCCGGAACATGGTTTTCGAGGAAATGCTAGTGCTGGAGCCAAAGTTTCTGATGACGTTGATGAAAAAACCGGGATTCCCATTATATCGCTTTATGGCCGAAAGAATAAGCCAAGCAAAGAAGATCTAGCCGATGTGGATATTTTGATCTATGATTTACAGGATGTGGGAGTTCGATTTTATACCAATATCAATGCGCTCGCTCGACTAATGGAAGCCTGTGAGGAAAACAACAAGCCTTTGTTAATCCTGGATAGACCCAATCCTAATGGCTATCTCATTGATGGGCCTGTTCTGGATATGAAATATAAATCGGGAATAGGAATGTTTCCTCTTCCAATGGCACATGGGCTGACGGTTGGCGAATTTGCGATGATGGCAAATGGGGAAGGTTGGCTGACAAACAAGGTAAAAGCTGATATTCAAGTCATTCCGGTTGCCAATTATTCGCACGATATGCCCTACGAATTGCCGGTTGCTCCCTCTCCAAATTTGAATACGCCTCAGTCTGTTTTGTTATATCCTAGCCTTTGCATGTTTGAGGGCACTTATATCAATCTGGGTCGAGGTACTTATTTTCCGTTTACAGTCTTGGGGAGTCCCGCTTATAAAGGAATCTATGACTTTCATTTCACCCCAACAGGCATTAAAGGAATGGCAGAAACACCCCTTTTTATGGATCAGGTTTGTTATGGACTTGACCTTAGAGATTATGATACCGAGAAATTGAGAGAGTCTGGGCAAATCAATTTTGAATGGATACGGGAGCTTTACAAAGCCAGCCCGGAGAAGGAAAAGTTTTTTGATTCAAAGCTTAGCAATCAGATGAACAATATCGAAATCCAAATTGGAAGAGGGGATTTCAGACAGCAAATCATTGATGATGTGCCTATGGAAACTATTCGGGCAGGTTGGGAACCTGAGCTTTCGGCGTATAAAAAAATGCGATTAAAATATTTGCTTTATCCCTAAAAATACCTTGTCCTCGGGCTGTGTTTTTCACCTCGGTCTGTGTTTCACAGACCGAAAGAAAGAAAGTGGTCTATGAGGACTTGCCTGCGGCAAAACAGGCGCAGACCACGATTTCTAGATTGCCACTTCGGCCTTTGGCCTTCCTCGCAATGACCTTCGTATTCTGTGTCTCACAGACCACGGAGTAGGATCATAGATCACGGTTGGGAAATATTTGCTTTATCACTAAGAGCGTCTTCGACCGCAATCGAACAATTTTGTCCGATAAATTTCCAGGATTTCTTGACTTTATGATCCTTAGGCATTGATTTGGCAGTTTTTAGATGGCATGAAAGTGGAATTAAAACCGATCAGTTCGCCAAAGCGGACAATTTTTTTAATCTTCATTATTCGAATATTAGTTTCTATGTGGATAAACTACCTGAAAATTGCATTTCGAAGTCTTCGGAAAAGAAGGCTCTTTAGTTTTGTCAATATTATAGGCTTGGTTTTAGGCCTGGTCACTTTCCTGACTCTTTTCGCATTTGTTGCGACAGAATGGACTTACAATGATTTCCACGCAAATAGAGATCGACTTTACAGAGTTGTGGTAGTTGAAGGTAATGGAGAAGCAGAAATTTTTCTCCCTCCCGGATATGCAACCATTCTACAAGATCAATTTGTGGATCTTGAATCAATCGATAGGATTGCAGGATTTATCGGAGGAGGATTGATCGCTATTCCGGGAACCGATTTAGCTTTCAAGGAAAATGAGGTAAGTTATGTAGAAGGTAGATTTTTTGAAGACTTTTCATTTCCAATCCTTCGTGGTACTGCAGATTTGAATAACTCCCAAACGGCAGTCATCACAGAGGAACTTGCCAGTAAGTTTTTTGGTGAGGAAGATGCCCTTGGCAAATCATTTACTTTGAGCAATCAATTTGGAAAACAGGATTTTACAGTTACCGGAGTTTTGGAAAATATCCCATCAAGATCCGATCTCAATGCAAATATTTTTCTATCCATTCACACACTGGAAAACCCAGAAAACAGAGGTGGAAATGATTGGGCTAATCCCAATGGAGTAGATTCTGGTTTTGTCAATCTTTTTGCCCTAAGTAAAACCGGAGTAGACCCCAATAACTTATCTCAGCAAATCACGGATTTTATCAGAAAGAATCCTGGTTCGGAGGAATTATCCGTGATCCTTCAACCTTTGGATGAAATACATCTAGGAGCAAGTATTTCTGACCCTTTACCTTCTTACGGAAGCCTTTCCACTATTTTAGTTTTTGCAGTGATGGCATTTTTGATTTTGGGAATTGCCTATGTGAATTACTTGAATCTTTCTTCGGCTAGTATTCTGACAAGAATCAAGGAGATAAAGATGCGAAAAATCTTAGGTGCCAATAGTAGACAATTGGCGGAGCAATTTATGGTGGAAACTATCTTATTGATGGGATTTGCTACAATTTTAGGTCTTACGCTCGTCTATCTAGGACAAAACCTTGCAGAATCAATCATTGGGAAAGGGATTTGGCTAGGTGCTTTTCAAACTCCGGTTTTCTGGGTTTTACTTTTTGGAGTGATCGGGATTTGCGCTTTGATCTCCGGGTTTTATGTGGTGGCCTTATCAGGCAAATTTGATAATAAATCCGAGTTGAAGTTTAAGGCTCCTGGTAGCGAAGTTCTGAAAAAAGGCTTGGTGGTATTTCAATTTGTTATTTCCATTGGGATTATAGTCTGTACGCTGGTCATTCGGGATCAACTGAGTTTTATGCAGAATAGGAATTTAGGCATGAATCTAGATCAAAAGATCATCGTAGAAGGCCCCAATGATGTAGGGGAAAAT
>NZ_JAHEBC010000438.1 GCF_024642405.1 Algoriphagus sp.
CAAGTACAGACAGCTCCAAAGAAACGATCGAGCAAATGCGGGAGTTTGGAGAGAAAGTGGGCATGGCTTTCCAGATCAAAGACGACCTGTTTGACTACGGAGACGATGAGATCGGTAAGCCTTTGGGGATTGATATCAAAGAAAAGAAGATGACTTTACCACTAATTTTTGCTCTCCAAAAGGCAGATTGGTTTGAGAAAAAGAAGATAATCAATTTGATCAGGAATCGAAGTGACGATAAGAAAGCCGTAAATCAAGTAATCAACTTTGTCAAGAAAAGTGGTGGATTGGATTACGCCAAAACAATCATGGATAGATTTTATCGGGAAGCATTAGATATCCTAAAAACCTTTCCCGATTCGGACTATAAAACTTCTTTGGAATGCCTAGTTAGCTATACCATAGAAAGAAAGAAATAATAACTATTATTAGTAAGTCTGCAGATTTGATGATCTCCAGCATGCTACGGATTTTGATGAAATTATTATGTCATTAGAAAAGTTATCTATCGTAGTTCCTCTTTATAACGAACAAGACAACATATTCATTCTTGCTGAAGAAATCTATCAAACTGTAATAGGATTGGCAAACCCATGTGAGGTGATTCTTGTCAACGATGGCAGCATGGATAATACATGGCCTAAAATTGAGGAAATATGTAAAAAGTATTCAATTTTTTCAGGAATTGACTTAGGAGGGAATTTTGGTCAATCAATTGCATTAAGGAGCGGTTTGGAACACTCAACCGGTGATATTATAGTCTTTATGGATGGAGATATGCAGCATAAACCTGCTGATATTCCTAGGTTTTTAGAAAAACTTAATGAAGGCTATGATATGGTGGGTGGATCTAAAAAAGAGCGTCCAGAAAATTTCATCCAGAAAAAACTATCGAATATTGCTCACTGGTTGATTTATAAAATCACTAGTGCCAAGATGGAATACTTTGGTGCCACATTTAGAATTTACCGAAGGTTTTTACTCGAAAACACCAACATTCTCAAAGACACCCATCGATTCCTGGGAGCAATTTTGGCAAAAAAAGGAATTCGGTACACCGAAATCCCAATCTCTATTAGAGAGCGTCATTCAGGTAGTAGTCATTACAAAATCACGAAGCTTTTTTCAGTAATCATCGATTTGATGTTCCTGAAATTTGTAGTTACCTACATGAATAAGCCTTTTAGATTATTTGGTGTATTTGGACTGATTGTCTTACTCGCTGGGATATTTCCCCTCACTTATATTTTAGGAGGTGCTTTATTTTTCGATTTCAATGTCAGAATTGATTATCTCGCTGAATTCTTGCTTTCAATTTTCCTTATTTTGGTAGGTATTTTCATGATAAGTTTCGGAATTGTCGCAGAAATTGGGATTTACAACTACTTTTCGGGCGACCATATCAGCCCATATTCCATTCGAAAGAAAACTAGAAATGACTAGTAAAATCCTCATTATCAATGCGGATGATTTTGGGTATGACAGAGATGCTACCGCAGGAATCTTGGAATTATTAGCAGATAAGAAGATTAGTAGCACCACTGTAATGGCTAATTTGGTGAAAGAGAATGAAGTCATCTCACTCAAAAAATTTACCGGGATAGGGACTGGTCTTCACCTCAACCTTATCGAAGGTTCCCCGATTTCGGAGCCAAGGGATATTCCAAGTTTAGTTGGGAAGGAAGGGAAATTTCTTGGAGCAAAAGGCCTCCTTAAAAATGCCATCCTAAATAAAATATCAGAAGAAGAAATCTACCAAGAAGTCAAGGCTCAATTGAAAAAGTTAACTGACTTTGGATTAAATCTAAGCCATGTAGATAGCCATCAGCACGCACATCAATTCCCAATTATTGGCCCAATTATTCTGCGTGCTCTTGCTAAGTTAAAGATTAAAAAAGTCAGAAATTCAATCCCTTTAGGAGCATCAGTAGCTTTCAGATCAGTTTTGCTCCAACTATTCACTAAGCTTTCTCCTGTTGAAAAAAATCAATTTTTGACAACAGATGGACTCATTTCTAATTTTTCATTTGGACAAAAGATTACGCTTGACGGCTTTGAAAAAGCGATCCAATCCTCTTTTGCTCAGGCCAATTCACTGGAATTCATGACTCATCCTGCGCTTGAAAACAAATTAGATTCTTACTTGAAGCGAAAAGAAGAGTTCTTGTTTTGGAAAAAGGAGCCAGTTCAGGAAGTATTGAAATCTAAAGGGATTCGTTTGATCCATTTTGGAGAGCTTTGAAGTAGGATTTATCCACCTCAAAAATAACCCCTTCATAATATCAAAAAACACCATCAAAGAGAAAGGACTTCTAAAAGTATCTAAAATAAAAAGCTCAAAATAGTGGGTTTTTTGCACTAATGGCTTTTAAAGGCCATTAAATACCCCTTAAAATCCGCAAAGTCATTTCCCATCGCTTCCACTTTTTTCTCGCCATCCATAAAAGCAGCTAATCGCTCAGGAAGCTCAAGCTTTGAAGCCAAGGCTTTTTCTACTGTTTCACGAAATTTACCAGGATGAGCTGTCTCTAGAAATACACCTTGGTAATCTGGATTTTCAGCCATAAAATCGGTCAATCCTAAATACCCAACTGCACCGTGCGGATCCAGCGTGTATCCTTTTTTCTTTACTTTTTGAATTGCTGCAATAGTCTCAGCATCCGAATAAAATGCGCCGCTCACTTGAGTTTTCAATCGATTTTCGTCAAAATCATACAAAGCCAAAAGCCTAGGAAAATTACTTGGATTTCCCACATCCATGCTATTCGAGATGGTCTGAACTGACGGCTTTGCGGCAAATTCTTCTCCTCCCAAAAAAGCAGGGACGACTTTATTCTCATTAGTAGCAGCCACAAAATGTGTGATTGGCAAACCCATTTTTTGAGCTAAAATGCCTGCTGC
>NZ_JAHEBC010000123.1 GCF_024642405.1 Algoriphagus sp.
TTGTAAAAGGGATTTGCTTCAATAACACAAAAGGCGCAAAGTTCTATCAAAAAACTCTGCGCCCTTTGCGACTCTGCGGTTAACAGATTACAAATCGTCTTCCTCATAATCATCTGGATCACCAGGCCCCATGTCAAACATAGAACTAAAAAGGTCCTTAAATTTCAATCCTGTTTCCAAAAGTTTTTTACTTAGTTGAGAATATTCTGCTAAACCATGGAGTGCAAATTCCATATAGAATTCTTTCTCTTTTTCTGGTAAAGCTTTTACCATCTCCGTGACTACTTCTTCTAATCCTGGCACTGATTGAAGTGCAGTTTTATAATCCTTATCGGATTGGGAAGCCAAGATATCCAACTCGTTTCCTTCTCCAAACCAAGCTAATGGTTTTACATATGGATTTCCTTCTTTGGACTTTTTCTTTTGCTCTGGTGAAGGGAAATAATTGATAAACTGAGAGCGGATCGCCTTTCCAATTAAACTATAGGCCACAATTCCAGCACCTTCTTGTTCACCCTCGTAGACCAATTCTACCTTACCTGTAATCGCCGGAATAACTCCGATCAAATCAGCAATCCTCACCATGGTTTTGGTTTCACCATTCATATATAATCTGCGCTCTGCTGCTGAAATCAAATTTTCATAAGCTGAAATTGTCAATCTAGCCGATACCCCACTTTTCTCATCGACAAATTCGGACGCCCTTGCCTCGATAGCAATCTGCTCAATCAAGTCTTTCATCAATTCGGGCACATAAATGTTTTCTACAGGCTTGCCTTTCATATTGGCTTCCTGCAAAGTGATTTTCCTTCCTATTTCAATGGATTTTGGATAATGAGTAATGATTTGACTTTCAATCCTATCTTTTAATGGAGTAACAATGCTACCTCTATTAGTATAATCTTCTGGATTAGCAGTGAAAACAAATTGAATATCGAGTGGTAATCTCAATTTGAAACCTCGGATCTGTATATCGCCCTCCTGAAGGATATTAAACAAAGCCACCTGAATTCTCGCCTGTAAATCAGGCAATTCATTGATCACAAAAATGGAACGATGCGATCTTGGCACTAACCCATAATGAATCACGCGCTCATCATTATAACTCAATTTCATGGTAGCAGCCTTAATAGGATCCACATCTCCGATCAAATCGGCAACAGAAACATCTGGAGTTGCCAATTTCTCGGTATATCGTTCAGACCGATGCCACCAATCAATCGGAGTATCATCACCCCTTTCATGAATCAAATCTTTTGAAAATGTTGTCAAAGGCTGCAATGGATCATCATTCAATTCTGATCCCAGAACCACTGGAACATATTCATCTAAAAGATGGGTCATCATACGAGCAATCCTTGTTTTGGCCTGGCCCCTCAATCCGAGCAAATTGATATTGTGTCTAGACAAAATCGCTCTTTCAATATCCGGGATCACAGTATCCTCATAGCCCCAGATTCCTTCAAAAACATTCTCCTTCGCTTTGATTTTGAGAATCAAATTATCGCGAAGTTCTTCTTTGATGGATTTTGGTTCGTAACCAGCTGCTTTGAGCTGTCCTAAAGTTTTAATTTTGGTGAGTTCTTTTGGTGTCAGTTTGTGGTAGTCCATTTTGCTTAAAAGCGTTTTGTTCTGTTTCGTCTATAATCTTCAAAAATTAGGTCGCCAAGCCCTTTCAAGCTGCTGTAATAGGCATTCCCATTATTCACTTTGGTAAATTCTTTCACAAATTCCTTCAGATACGGATCCGAAGCAATCATAAAGGTTGTCACAGGGATTTTCAATTTTCGGCATTGTGCTGCAAGCTTCAATGTCTCACTTAAGATTTTGCTATCAATACCAAATGCATTTTTATAATATTTGATTCCCACTTTCAGACAGGTAGGTTTGCCATCCGTGATCATGAAAATCTGTTTGTTGGGATTCTTTCTTCTGCGCAATAAATCCATGGCCAATTCTAATCCAGCAACGGTATTCGTATGGTAGGGCCCAACTTGCAGGTAGGGTAAGTCCTTTATTTCGATCTGCCAGGCATCATTTCCAAATACGATAATATCCAAAGTATCTTTAGGGTAGCGGGTTTTGATCAATTCTGCCAAAGCCATCGCTACTTTCTTTGCTGGTGTGATCCGATCTTCTCCATACAAAATCATGGAATGGGAAATATCGATCATCAGCACCGTGGATGTCTGGGAACGATATTCCGTTTCCTGAACTTCCAGATCACCTTCCGTAAGCAAGTAATCTCCAGAAAAACCATGATTCGCCTGAGCATTTCTTAGAGAATCAGTCAAAGCAATCTGATCCAGATTATCCCCAAACTCATATGCTCTTCTATCGGTACCTCGCTCTTCTCCCTGACCGGAATGAGTGGTTTTATGCTGACCGGATTTTCCTCGCTTTAGCTTCCCAAAAATCTCTTCCAATGCAGACTTTCGAATGGTCTGTTCTGCCTTCCCGGTGATTTTAAATTCCCCCTTTTGGTTTTCTTCAGTTAGATATCCTTTGCTTTTAAGATCCTCTATGAAATCACCTATTCCATAATTGGGATTGGTCATCTGATAGCGATTATCCAAATTGGTCAACCAGCTTAAGGCTTCAGCAACATCACCACCTGTCATGGTGATGAGTTGAAGGAAAATATTAAGAAGATTCTCAAAGGTATTTTTCTCTGGATCCTGGGGAGGTACATATTGAGTGAATCGAAATCCTTTCATAGGTTCTATAACAAGTGAAGTCCCTTCGGAGTTTAATCTACTACACAAAAACTCAAAAAAGATGAAAAACTACCAAATTTCGGTGGGGATTGTCACGGGAGTCCTCATCATTTTTGTCACTGCTATACAATTGAATCTGAGTATGTTTTTGATTTGGTTACTGTTTCTTTCAGGGCCAATATTAATTCTATGGATGGTTTGGTCCGTTTTAGCCGCGCCTATCGAAATTAATGAAACTTTTGAGGAGCAGTGGTATCAGGATGTTCCGAAACGCTAGAAATACCAGAATTCTTTGATAATTTTCCATAGGGATTCCTTTTATGACACATCCAGAAAAATATGCTCTAATTATCAAATCTACCGCCAAGAAATTGGGTTTTGATTTTTGTGGGATAGCCAAAGCTGGTTTTTTAGAAAAGGAAGCACCAAAATTGGAAGAATGGCTCAGCCGGAATTATCAAGGACAAATGGGTTATCTGGCAAATCACTTCGACAAACGATTGGATCCAACTAAACTCGTGGAAGGGGCCAAAACAGTGGTTTCCCTGATTTACAATTACTACCCCGCGAATAAATTACCCGAAGGAGAAACTGATATCAAGCTGGCAAAATACGCCTATGGAGAGGATTATCATTTTGTGATTCGTGATAAACTCAATGAATTTTTGGAGATTCTTCGAGAAGAAATTGGGGAAATTGATGGTCGTGGATTTGTGGATTCAGCACCTATCATGGAGCGGCAATGGGCCCAAAAAGCTGGGTTGGGTTGGATCGGGAAAAATAGCCTCTTACTCAATAAGCAACAGGGTAGTTTCTTTTTTTTAGCTGAACTCATCATCGATCTGGAAGTAGCAACTGATAATCCCATGGCAAAAGATTATTGTGGAACCTGTACGGCTTGCATTGATGCTTGCCCTACAGATGCTATTGTTGGAGATGGTGTCATCGACGGATCTCGCTGCATTTCTTATTTGACGATAGAATTGAAGGAGGCAATTCCAAGTGAATTCCAAGGAAAGATGGAAAATTGGGCTTTTGGCTGCGACATTTGCCAAGATGTTTGTCCCTGGAATAGATTTTCGAAACCACACCAAGAAACAAGGTTCCAATTACATCCTGAATTAGCAGGTTTTACTTCAAGAGATTGGGAGGAAATCACAGAAGAAACTTTTCGTAAGATTTTTAAAAAGTCTGCCGTAAAAAGAACCAAATTTAGTGGACTAAAAAGAAACCTAGATTTTCTTAAATTGAAAAAAAGCGAATAGCATGAGCCTTCAAAAACCCAATCTCAAAAATGTCCAAAAGTTATTTAAGGCAAAAAAGAAAAAAAAGATAAGCCACAAAATAGGTTTACCTCCAGCTTCTTTGGTTTTTACAGGAGACAAGAAGCAAGAAGATGTCTTTATCAATTTTATTACTTACGATGAAAATGATTTTTATGAGGAAATCATCAACTTGAATCAATTGGAGGACCATTTAAAACTTCAGAAAAAAGTTACTTGGATAGATGTACTTGGATTACATGACGTAGAAATTTTAGAGAAAATTGGGTTGGCTTTTGGGATTCACAAACTTACACTTGAAGACATTTTAAGCGTAGATCAAAGGCCAAAAATGGAGATTTTTGAAGATTATATTTTTGCTACTTTAAAAATGATCCAATGCTTAAGTCCAGAAGATCCGATTGATGAAGAGCAGGTAAGCTTTGTCTTTCATGAAAATGCCTTGATTACCTTTCAAGAAAAAAAAGGAGATGTTTTTCAGTTTGTAAGAGATAGACTTTTGGATTCTAAAAGGACAATTCGACAACGTGGAGCAGATTATTTGCTTTATGCCTTACTAGATGCCGTAATTGACAATTACTTTATCGTGATGGAAAATGTAGGAGAACGTATCGAAAATCTGGAATCTCAGGCGATGACTCAGCCCGGAAATGAAACCCTAAACGCACTTTACCTTCAAAGAAGAGAAATGATGGATTTACGCCGTACAGTTTATCCTTTACGCGAAGTCATAGGATCATTTGACAAGTATGCAGAGCATAAAATCAGTCCTGAAACCAGACCTTTCATTCGGGACTTATATGAAAATACGATTCAGGTTATAGAAACAATGGAGGTTTTTCGTGATATGTCCTCAGGAGTTTTGGATTTGTACATGAATAGCCTTTCAAACCGAATGAACAATATCATGAAGGTGTTGACCATCATTTCAACCATTTTTATTCCTTTGAGTTTTATCGCAGGAGTTTACGGGATGAACTTTGACAATATGCCCGAATTACATTGGGAAAATGGTTATTTCTATGTGGTCGGAGGAATGGGGATAGCGGTAATAGGGATGCTATTATACTTTCACAAGAAAAAATGGCTCTAGGCTATTGTAGTTTTAGAATGATGTCTTTTTCCCCGTTTTTTAATAATAGTTGACCTCCTGTTTGCTGAAAATACCTTACAGATTTTAAAGTTTCCAAAAATTTATTCTCAAAGGCTGTGTTCTGACATGCCATCATAGTGACCCCAATATTTCCAAATTTCAAGGTATTTTTCTTTCCAATTTCATAAGGCCCAAAAATTCTATTACAACTTCCAGAACCAGAGATTTGCTGATCATCGGAATCAAAAACCAAATGCGCATCCTGAGGCGTACCAGAAGTTTGAACAGGAACTCCCATCATTTCAATTACTGTCCATTGCTTATTTTCCCATTTTGCATCTGGATAAGATTTGGAGCTACAAGAAATTAGTACAAAAATTGAAATGATGTATAATAGGTTTTTCATGATTGATTTTAAGTTTTTCAATTAGTGGAACACACAAACCAAGCCAGCTTGAATAAATACTTTTTAAAATGCTTTTAGACTAATATCCATGCTCTGAACTGAATGAGTTAAGGCGCCCATTGAGATAAAATCTACCCCACATTCGGCAACTTCCACCAACATTTCTTCTGTTATCCCACCTGAGGCTTCAGTCTTAAATTTATTACCTATCATTTTTACCGCCTCCTTCATAGTTTCATAATTCATATTATCAAGCATGACATAATCTACCCCTCCCACTTCAATAACTTCTGCGACTTCTTCTAGATTTCGTGTTTCCACCTCTATTTTCAAGTCTAGCTTATTGGATTTTAAATATTCAATAGTTCTTGTGATAGCAGCTTTAATTCCTCCTGCAAAGTCCACATGATTATCCTTCAACATTACCATATCATATAAGGCAAATCGATGATTGATTCCTCCACCAATATGAACAGCCCATTTTTCCATTAATCGAAAATTGGGAGTAGTCTTTCGGGTATCCATCAATCGAGCTTTGGTATGCAGAATTTTCTCAGTAAGTCGATGAGTCAAGGTCGCTATCCCAGACATCCTTTGCATGCAATTCAAAACCAAACGCTCTGATGATAAGATGGAAGCTGAAGATCCCTTTACAATTAAGCCTATGTCTCCATATTTAACGGAATCTCCATCGGATATTAATAACTCTACTTCTAACTCTGGATCATAAGCTTTAAAAATTCTTTCTGCCAACTCAAGCCCTGCTATAATCCCATCTGCTTTAATGATGAGTTGAGCTTGTCCCGTCTTGCCTTCTGGAATAGATGCAAGAGAAGAATAATCTCCTGGGCCAATATCTTCCTTAAATGCAGATTTTATAAATGCTTGGACGGCATCATCCGTCAGATAGGCTGGTTTCATGTTTCAAAAATAGACAAATTGAAAAGCTGAAAGGGAATTTTTTCTTGAAAATGGTCTAACCTTTTACAAATTCGAGGCTGTAAATTCTCAAAATTGATTCCTGCAGGGAAACCTTTATAAAAACTTTGAAAGTTCCCTCCTCACTTAAATAATCTCCAATAAATGAGCTTAAACTAGGATTTGTTTCACTACTGTAAACAATGCTAAATCCAAGAGAAGGGTTTTTCTTGAAAAAGTCTCTGATTACAATTTCGGCCTGATTCTTTGAATAACTTCCTTGTTGTCCATTGACATTCAAAGAGATACTGGATTCAAAAAATTTTGCAAGATCACTGCTCGAATTACTTTCAATGGCAGAAACAACAGAATCAATAGTTAATTCTTCCCTCTCAACTTTCATTGGGCTATGAAAGATCAAGAGTAAGGAAAATAATAGGTTCAAAATTGTCATCAAGCTATCTTGGCAAATACTAAGCCAAAAAAAGAATCTTTTAGATGCTTAAATAGTTTTACAAAATGAACCCTCAAATTCTGCCAGAATTAGTATTAAAGTCGGGATTGGGTCGAAAATTAATATATTTGCTCCATGGACAAGAAAGTACTTTTAATGATTTTGGATGGCTGGGGAATAGCCACCAATCCTTCAGTATCTGCAATAGATAAGGCCAATACTCCCTTTGTAGACAGCTTGTACACGAAATATCCTCATGCTAAACTTGATGCCTCAGGTTTGTCAGTTGGATTACCCGAAGGACAAATGGGTAATTCGGAAGTAGGTCATATGAATATTGGAGCAGGCCGGGTAGTATATCAAGACCTAGTAAAAATTAATCTGGCTGTCAAGAATGGCGAACTCGACAATCACCCCGTTCTTGTCGAAGCATTTGCCAAAACAAAGGCCGCCAAAAAGAAAGCTCATTTTATAGGACTTCTTTCAGATGGGGGAGTCCACGCACACATCAGCCACTTGAAAGGACTTTGTGATGCCGCAAAACACAATGGCTTAGAAAATGTCTTTATTCATGCATTCACAGACGGAAGAGATACCGATCCCAAAGGCGGTATTGGATATATCGAGGATCTTCAATCTCATTTAAAAGACTCTTCAGGCAAAATTGCATCTGTTGTAGGAAGATACTATGCCATGGATAGAGATAATCGCTGGGAAAGAGTGAAACTAGCATATGATGCTATGGTGAAAGGGGAAGGGGAAAAGTCAAAAGATATCATAGCAGCTATGAGAAAATCCTATGAGAATGGGGTTACAGATGAATTTATTAGACCAATCATTCATGTAGGTTCAGATAACAAGCCTTTGGCAAAAATTGAAGAAGGAGATTTGGTTATTTGTTTCAACTTCCGAACTGATAGAGGCCGCGAAATTTCGCAAGCGCTTACACAGCGGGATTTTGAAGATTTTAATATGAAAAAACTGGATGTTGATTACATCACGTTCACTAGGTATGACAATACTTTCAAAGGAGTAAAGGTCTTATTTGAGAAAGATAACCTTAATAATACGATAGGAGAGGTTTTAGCGAATGCGGGTAAGAAACAAATCAGAATCGCTGAAACAGAAAAGTATCCACATGTTACTTTTTTCTTTTCTGGGGGTCGTGAAGATGTTTTTGAAGGTGAAAGCAGATTATTATGCCCATCTCCAAAAGTAGCAACATATGATCTACAACCTGAAATGAGCGCTTTTGAAATCGCATCTAAAATAAACCAGGAGCTAAAGAAGAAAAGTGCTGATTTTATTTGTCTAAACTTTGCCAACGCAGATATGGTCGGTCATACAGGTGTGTTCGATGCTGCTGTAAAAGCATGTGAAGCAGTAGATAAATGTGCAGAAAGTGTAATTACCACCGCATTAGATAATGGTTATACGATTATTGTAATTGCTGATCATGGCAATAGTGATATGATGATCAATGAAGACGGTACACCAAATACTGCCCATACTACTAATTTAGTCCCTTTCATTATGGTGGATAACAAAGATCAACTACATGTGAAAGATGGAAAATTAGGAGATTTAGCGCCTACTATTTTAAAACTTATGGGAATTGATATTCCTAAAGATATGACTGGAGAAATCTTGTTAGCTTGATGAAAATCGATTACAAATTAATTTTATTGTTCTTCCTTATTGGGGTTTCGGCTTGCAATGTGGGAGAGAATAATGGTGAGAAACTCGAAGTATTACCCTATTTCGACTTGAAAGGTTATATGGCTGAATCTATAAAAGGCCTTGAAGACGCAAAAGTCACAAAGATTTCCAGAGTTCAAGGTATTGATACTACAGTTGTGGTTACATTGAACGAAGAACAATGGAGAGATGAATTAGATATCTTTTTTGAGGCAGATATCAACAAATCTTCTCTGGTGACCTCTTATGATACGAAGGTAAAGAATGAATATTTGATTCATGATTTACTTCCAAATGCCAAAGGTGATGTGAAAAATATTACCGTCAGTATCATCAATGATGAGGTACACATGGTCAAAGTCAAAATAGCGAAAGAAAATACTTTTTATAGTTCCGTGACTAATGCGGAATTATATATTTCCAATGTCACAAAAAAGGTAGATCATTACACCATTGAGACAACTCAAAAAATATGGTTTCTAAAACCTAATAACATAAAAATATTGGGTGCTTTAAGATTCTAGAAAAAGGCTCTGGAATAATTCCAGAGCCTTTTTTTATTGGTCAAACATAGGTGGCCTTTTAGCTTGCCAATCAGAATTTTTCTGGATAAAATCTCCTAGCAGGATCAATTTTTCTTCCTCAAATAAATTTGCCAATAAAGTAATAGAAGTAGGACTTCCAGATTCATTAAAGCCATTTGGCATGCATAGGGCAGGATGTCCGGTCAAGTTCGTAATTCTCAATTGTGGTCCTGCCAAAGAAGGAGTTACGATCACATCATATTCTTTCATCAAATCATGCATTTCTTGAATCAAAACACTTCTCTGTCTACTAAGCTGAACGTATTCTACAGCAGGAATAAAACGTGCTGCCCGGAAAGAGTTTGGCCAGGCACCTTTGTTCTGGGCAACTAGCTGATCATCCCAACCCAAACGTGTCAATTCGTCAAATGCTGCAGCGCCTTCCACCATCAGCATCATAACGATCGGACCGGCATCTATGCTAGTTTTTAATTCTAAAGGATGTAATTCTATACCTTCTTTTTTTAGCAAATCCAGAACAGCCTGATCATTTTTACTGGCTCTTTCCCCTTCAAAATAAGATTTAAAATAACCTACCTTCAGGTCTTTAATTGATTTTTTTGCATCATAATTAAAAGCTGAAGCAATGGTACTTGCATCATTATTATCCGGCCCATTAATGATAGAAAGCACAATTCCATCATCTAATGCAGATCTTGAAATTGGCCCAATTTTATCCATTGACCAACTCAAAGCCATTGCACCATGCTTACTAACTCTTCCATAGGTAGGTCTCAATCCAGTGACCCCGTTTCTTGTGGAAGGCGAGACTATCGATCCTAAGGTTTCAGTCCCAATGGCAAATGGTACCAATCCGGCACTAACTGCCGAAGCAGATCCAGCAGAAGATCCACTGGAACCCTGATTAAGATTCCAAGGGTTTTTTGTTTTACCTCCATACCAAACATCTCCCATAGCCAATGCACCCAAAGTAAATTTACCTACCAATACTCCGCCAGCATCGTTTAGCTTATTGACTACAGTAGCAGTAAGGTCTATTTCCTGATCTTTATAAGGCATTGCACCCCAAGTAGTTTTAGTACCTTTTACAGCCAACAAATCTTTGATCCCATAGGGAATGCCATGAAGAGGACCTCTGTATTTGCCGGAAGAAATTTCCTGGTCCATTGTACGCGCTTTTTCCAATGCAGAATCTTCCATAAGGGTAATTAAACACTGCAGGGTATCTGAATACGTTTTTATCCGATCAAGGTAAATTTTTGTCAGCCGCTCACTACTTATCTTTTTTGATTTGATTAATACCGCTAGCTCATGGACTGGCAGATAGGCAATATCAGACTCTTTCTCGGGTAGACTTACTGATTCCGGAAGTCCCCATTCAAATGGATATTGATTCAAATCAGGAGTAAATCCTTTTGGGAGAGGATTAAAAACCAAAGCTGGTGCTACTGAGTTATCTAGTTCAACCTTACGAAGAGTTTCATAATTTGACAGCTGATTTTCCAGGTTGCTAATCATACTGTCTTTTTCTGAAATATTAAAGGAGATACCAATTAGATTAGAAGCTTCTTCTATGGTCGTTGGGGTGATTTCACCAACGCGTTTAC
>NZ_JAHEBC010000439.1 GCF_024642405.1 Algoriphagus sp.
GGATGATAAAATCCGAATAATCCTGGAATATATTAAGCGACTTGAGAAAACCCGAAAAGATGGGAAGGACTTCAAAGACCGCCCAAGGATCGGATATAAAAAATGAAAACCAGAAAAGCTTGCGCTCGATTTCCAATTCACTTAAGGGCAGACTGTGGGAAGCCTTTTGTGGGCTAGCCGGAGGGGCTATTTAATATAATGCCTAATTCTAGTGTCAGAGCAGGATCTCAGCAAAAGTGTAATTCAGACGCAGCTGCACTAGAATGTACTTGGATTATGTTGATATAGCTTTGGTAATCAATGATATGCACAGAACTCCTGCGTTTTTCCCAGATTAGACAGTGATTTTCGAGAGGGGAGAGGCTTTGCTTTTCTGAATGATTGATGGATACACTCTTTCTGCGTTGCAAGCAACGTGAAAAGTGTGTTTTGCATATACGCTGATAAATAGTCCTTTTCAGCATCAACCTTTAAAATTACATTTTGCGACCTTAAAAATTACTTCGTATGAGCCAAACTGATAAACTAACTATTTCTGAGGAAGTTATCCTCACAAAGATCTTTCTGATCAGGGGGCAAAAAGTCATGATTGATCGTGACCTTGCAGAGCTGTATGGGGTCGAAACAAGGACTTTAAATCAAGCTGTTAGACGTAATCTAAGAAGATTTCCGGAGGATTTTATGTTCCAACTGACCGTACAAGAATTTGAAAATTGGAAATCACAAATTGTGATATCCAATTCTGAACGGATGAGTATGCGCAAAGCCCCACTTGTTTTCACAGAGCAGGGAATCGCTATGCTTTCAAGCGTCCTCAACAGTGATCAGGCTATTTCTGTAAATATCCAGATCATTCGCATCTTCACAACAATGAGGACCATGCTCTCATCCCAGAAAGACTTGATTCTTGCTTTGGAGCGAATACAAAATAAGCAAGTGGATCACGAGGAAAAGATTTCCTTGATCTTAAGGTATATCAGAAAAATACAAGAATCCAAACAAGCAGAAATAGATTTCTCGGAGCGCCCAAGAATTGGTTTTAAGAAATAGCAGTAGTAGAAACAACCCGGTTTAATGGAGGTCGCAATTTGCGGGCTGGATGAAGCGGCAATTGGCTGCGCCGAGCTCCGCTTCGCTCCGGTTCAACATAATGTCTAATTCTAGTGTCAGTGCATCAACCTGGCAGAAGAGCAAACACAGTCGTAACTGACCTAGAATGTACTTGCATTATATTGATATTGCTTTGGATATAAATACATTACTCTACCTCCTTACCATAATCTGCCAAAGGATCATGTGATTTCGAGAGGGGAGAGGCTTGGCTTTTCCGAATGGTTGATGGATACACTCTTTTGACGTTGTGCAGCAACGTGAAAAGGGTGTTTTCGTTAATGCGCTGATAGTTGGATGGTATTCCACATTAACTCATACGAATAGCTCTATGATCACTAAATGACCTTAAAGCTCAGGCACCCTACTAATTCTAAATTTACATGAGCAAGAAATCAATACCAAGGAGCGAGATTCTTTTTCAAAAAATCCAGGCAATACTTGAAGAGGCAAAGTACATAGTATATCAGAAAACCAATTCTGAAATGTTACGTGCCTACTGGAATATTGGAAAGGAAATTATGGAAGAGGAGCAAAATGGCTTGAGTCGGGCGAAATATGGTATTGCTTTACTGGAAGAGTTAGCTATGCGACTCTCATCATTGTATGGTAAAAGTGTAAGCAGCCGAAATCTTCGGTATATGCGCCAGTTTTATAGGGAGTTTCCAAAATGGAACGCAGTGAGTTCCGAATTATCATGGACCCACTACAGACTCCTACTGAAGGTTGAAAATGAGAATGCCAGAGAATTCTACCTAGACGAAGCTATTGCTGGAAACTGGAGCACTCGACAGCTTGAAAGACAAATCAATTCTTTGTATTTCGACAGGTTATTGATAGCCAAAGATAAGACTGAGATTAAGCTTGTCTGTGATAATGTAAAGGATTCCAGCCATCCAGAAGACATTATTAAAGACCCATTTGTACTTGAGTTCCTCGATGTAAAAGAGAATGAGACGTTGGCAGAATCCGACCTGGAATCTGCATTAATCGAAAAATTGAAACATTTTTTACTTGAACTGGGAAATGGATTCTCATTCGTTGGCCGGCAGTACAGGATAACGGCTGATAATGATCACTACTACATCGACCTGGTATTCTACAATTACATTCTGAAATGCTTTCTGCTCATTGATCTGAAAACTGAAAAACTTACGCACCAAGACATAGGACAGATGGATTTTTATATTCGGTTCTTTGAAGATCAAATAAAACAACCAAATGATAATCCATCAATTGGATTGATCTTATGCACAGAGAAAAATAAAACCATTGTGAAATACAGTTTGCTTAATGAAAGTAAACAAATCTTCGCATCAAAATACCAGTTATATCTTCCGACTACAAAACAATTGGAACAGGAAATTAGCAGGGAAAGATTGCAAATAGAGCAAGAAAAAGATTTGTTATAATTGCACTATTTTTCCTGAGGACTTCATGTTCCAGTTAATCCAAGAGGAATTTGATAACTTGATATTCCAAATTGGAAGATCAAGTTGGGGAGGGCTTCGTAAACTGCCAAGGGCTTTTGCGGGCAGGCTTTAGCGGCTATTTAACATAATGCCAATTCTAGTGTCAGAGCGACAACCTGGCAACAAAGCAAGAAAGCCTCAGTTGAACTAGAATTAATATTATGTTAAATAGAATAAATAGAAAGAAAGGGAGATAATTTCATCTTACCTCCCCTTCATTGTTTCCTTTTGTCCTGATTCTTCCCGGCTACATCTCGCCTTTCAATGCTTTTACACGCTCGTAATCCTCCATCC
>NZ_JAHEBC010000440.1 GCF_024642405.1 Algoriphagus sp.
ATGCAGGATGAAACTTTGGTAGCTTGGGCTTTAAACGGAAAGGACATCCCCATCCAACATGGCTACCCTCTTCGCTTGATTTGTGGGGGTTGGCCAGCTTCGGCATCGGGGAAATGGCTTAATAAACTGGTGGTAAGGAACCAAGTCCATGATGGGGAAAAAATGATGGGCGATGCATACCGAGTCCCCAAATATCCTGTTGCACCGGGAGAAAAAGTCCCTGATGAGGATATGAAAATCATCGAATCCATGCCGGTAAAATCACTTATTACTTATCCCAAAAGCGGAGCGATGTTTAGCACAAATAAAATTCTTAAAGTTCAGGGGCATGCCTGGGCCGGAGAACATGAAGTGCGTGAAATGGAAGTTTCCATAGATTTTGGGGCAACATGGAAAAAATGTATGTTGAAAAAGCCCATAAACAGGCTAGCTTGGCAACAATGGTCCGTTGATTTGAATTTCTCTGAACCGGGCTACTATGAGGTTTGGGCAAAAGCTACCGATGATCAAGGAACTTCACAATCAATGGTTATCCCGGGTTGGAATCCAAAAGGCTACTTAAACAATTCCTGTCATAGAATCGCCGTGAAAGTAAGCTAAGAATTATGAAAAAATCATCTGAAAGCAAACCAAATAAGGTTGGGGAAAAAAAATCATTACAACTGATCCAAGGATTAAGCAAATCTACTCTGGGAATAATTGCAGCACTCCTAATTCTTTTTGCTTTGGTGATGCTTGTACTATTCCAAACAGAAATTTCCGAAAGGTTTAATTCAATAAACTCTGATCAAACTTCTGAAATTCCAGAAGGTCCTATTTCCATTGGAATTCTGGAAATAGCAGATGGTAAAGATGTAGAAACAGGTCTACTTGCCGGTGAAGGATTGGAACTTGTCAAAGCCAATTGTACCGCTTGTCATTCCAGTGCCCTTATCCTTCAAAACCGTTTTTCTAGGGAGACTTGGAAATCAAAAATTGAATGGATGCAGGAGACTCAAGGTCTTTGGGACTTAGGAAATACTGAACCAATTATATTGGATTATCTGGCGGCAAATTATGCTCCTGAAGAATTCCGAGGAAGAAGAAAACCGTTGGAAAATATCGAATGGTATACCTTGGAGGATTGATTGATCCACAGGCTTTGGTTCTGGTTTTTTGAATCATTTTTTAACTTCTCCTCTTTGTAAATTCAAACATCATCGTTTTGAAACGGATGTAATTCACCACAATTTTTGCATGTAAATGCACTCTTTTATAAAACTTTAATCCTAATCCACTTAGGTGATCTAAACCCTTTTTAAGAAAAGCTATAAAGCCAATAAATTTAATTTTTCGATCTCTAAAAAGTTGTTTAAAAACATTTGTTCACATTTCAAACAAATGTTCATAAAGTGAGTTTTTAAGTAAATTCTAAACATCTTAACTATGAATCCAAATGAATACATTCAGGGGCTTCACCACTTAACAGTAAGTGTGGGAGGAGCACAGGAAGACATTGATTTTGTTACCCAGGTAATGGGAATGAGAATGATCAAGCAAACTGTCTTATTTGACGGGGCAGCAAGTATTTACCACTTGTATTATGCCAATGCAGATGCTGAAGTAGGTTCGGTTTATACCACCTTCCCTTTTAAAAAAGCTGGTGTTTATGGCAAAAAAGGTTCTGGACAAATTGAAGTATCAGGATGGTCAGTACATTCTGATTCTCTAGAATTTTGGAAAAAGCATCTCGACAAGCATCAGGTAAAAAATACAGGAATTGTCGAGCGTTTTGGACAAAAAATGATCCATTTTGAAGATCCATCCGGAATAGGATTAGGGGTTTTTGGAGATGACTCAGACACTAGAAATGCTTGGCAAACAGATCAAATCTCCAAAGACAATGGTATCAGAGGAATTTATGGTACAGTACTTAGATGTAGAGAAATAGAAATGATGGATTTCTATTTAAGGGAGGTTTTGGGCTTTTCTAAATTAGGTCAGGATGGTGACTATCATCGCTATCACATCAAGAATGGTGGACCATCCAGAGTGATTGAATTGCTACATGTACCAGATTTACCACAGGGCTCATGGACATTTGGAGTAGGTTTACCGCACCACATGGCCTTTGCAACCGCTAATGATCAGCAAAATGCAGAGCTTAAGGCCTATATAGAAGGTTTTGGCTTTACCGATGTGACCGAAATAAAAGATAGAAATTACTTCCACTCGATTTACACCCGAACTCCTTCTGGGGTATTGTTTGAATTTGCCACTTCGGATATAGGTTTTGCTATCGATGAACCTGAAGATCAATTAGGCCATCAATTATTACTTCCTCCATTCTTTGAAGATAGAAGAGCAGAAATTGTTAAGCCATTAGAGCCAATCACGCCTCCATCCTATCTACAAAATGGCAATTAGTCATTTTGAAATAGAAGCTGTAAGATTAAGGTTGCCTTCCTCCTCCAAGGAGAAGGTAGCCATTTTGGCGATTCATGGTAGAAACCAAGGCGCAGATTTCATGATCAACTTGATTGATCAATTAGGTTGGCAAAACTGTCCCGCTATTCTTCCTGTAGCCGCAGAAAAATCCTGGTATCCCGGAGGTTTTATGGAATCCCTGGACAAAAATGGAGACAAGCTGAATGAATCTCTTAAGGTAATTGCCAAATACCATCAGGAATTGAATAATCTAGGATATGAAGACGAACAAATTCTTTTTCTAGGATTTTCTCAAGGTGCCTGTTTAGCTTCACAATATTGCTTATTGAATCCAAGAAAATATTATGGGATTGTCATCCTTACAGGAGGATATGTAGGTCCTGAGGGATTAGATTGGTCTTTCGAAGGAGATTTTAAACAAACCCCAATTTTCATTTCTACTTCA
>NZ_JAHEBC010000441.1 GCF_024642405.1 Algoriphagus sp.
TTTATCCTGTCAGGAAAATCGAAATCAGGAAGTCCTAGAGTTGATAGAAAATTACAGAAGCGAAATAGCTCCAGATAAAAGAGTGGCGCTATGGGATATTCAGTTTGAAAATGATTCTCTAAAAGGAGAAACTGATCAAATCGAAGGGCTGGCAAATCTCATAGCAGATTTGAATCAAAAAGAAATCAAGTTTACCAATGCAGTAAAGCAATTGCCAGATTCGGAATTAGAAGATCAGACAAAAGCTTTGGTTACTATTTCTGTTGCCAATATTAGGTCCAATCCTAGACACTCTGCAGAATTAGCGACTCAGGCTTTAATGGGAACTCCCCTCAATGTACTGAAAGAATCAGACGGATGGTTTTTGGTACAAACTCCTGACGGATATCTCTCTTGGGTAGATCGTGCAGGCATCCAATTAATGAGTCCCGAAGAATTGGAGGATTGGCATAGTAAGCCTAAAGTAGTTTATACAGAATTGAATGGACATGTTTGGAAATCACCGGAAGAGGAGGAAATGGTGTCAGACCTAGTTGCTGGAGATATCCTGACGTTAGAAGGTGAAACCGGTATTTATCTTGAAGTTGCTCTACCTGATGGAAGACTTGGCTATATTCCGTCTGGTTCGACTATGCTTTTTGAAGATTGGATTGCGACTCGAAGCACTTCCCCAGAAAAATTAATCTCCACCGCCAAGCAGATGATGGGTGTACCTTATTTATGGGGAGGAACTTCCATTAAAGGTGTAGATTGTAGTGGATTTACTAAAACCATCTATTTCCTCAATGGACAAATCATCCCTAGAGATGCCTCTCAACAGGTAAATGAAGGGGAAGAAATTGATACTGAAAAGAACTGGGAAAAGTTGGAAGTAGGAGATTTACTTTTCTTCGGTGAAAAAGCTACCGAAGAGAAAAAAGAAAGAGTAGTCCATGTAGGCATGTGGATAGGAAATGGAGAATTTATCCATAGCCGCGGACGAGTAAGAATATCAAGTTTTGACCCAAATAGCTCAAATTACGATGAGTATGAACTCAATCGATATCTAAGAACCAAAAGAATCATCAACAAACAATCTGACGGGGTAATCTCCGTTTCCGAATTTTTGACCAATGAGTAAACTAAAATTTAATCTAAAAAAATCCCTGGTATTGGGAACCTTGGCCATGGCTATTTCAGCTCAGGCGCAGGATGGGTTTTTCCAAAGCAATCTTGAAAAACAGAAAACTATTGAAAGCGAATTTCTCAAGGCTGTTGATTTTGAAAGCTTCAAATTACACCTGAAAGAAATTACCAAAAACCCGCACATTGCTGGAACACCCGAAAATGAACTTGTACAACAGTACATGGCTAAAATCATGTCTGATGCTGGTATGGATGTTACTTTATATCCTTATGATGTTTACCTGCCAAATCATCCGGGAGAATCACATCTAGAAATTGTTTCTCCGGTGAAAATGACTCTTTCACAGCAAGAAGCTATTTTGGATGAAGATCCATTTACTTCAGATGATAGATTGTATTTAGGGTTTAATGCATTCTCCGGTTCTGGGGACGTCACCGCAGAAGTAGTTTATGTAAACTATGGAACACGAGAAGACTTTGCGAAGCTAAAAGAAATGGGTATAGACTTAACAGGCAAAGTTGTCATCGCTCGATATGGAGGAAATTTCCGTGGCTATAAAGCCAAGTATGCAGAAGAGGCAGGAGCCATTGGATTAGTAGTTTTTACAGATCCTAAGGACAATGGCTTCACAAAAGGTGATGTGTATCCAGATGGCCCATACTACAACGAAACTACCATTCAAAGAGGGTCTATGTTGACTTTAGACTGGACCGGTGATCCATTAACGCCTAACGAACCTGCTTTGCCTTTGGATGGCCCAGTTAAAGTAGATCGTTTGGATCCTAAAGATGTAGCTTTTCATACGATTCCTGTGACGCCCATTGGATATGGTGCAGCAAAAGAAATTCTATCAAGAATGAAAGGGCAAGCTGTTCCGGAAGCTTGGCAGGGAGGTTTAGATTTTGATTATAAAATCGAAGGTGGCGAAGAACTCAAGGTTCGTGTGATGGTAGACCAGCCGGTAGATTTTATCAGAGCCAATAATGTTGTGGGTACATTCAAAGGTTCCAAATACCCTGATGAGTGGATTATTCTAGGAGCTCATTTTGATGCATGGAGTTTTGGTGCAACAGATCCTAATTCAGGAACAGCCATGTTGCTGACACTATCCCAGGCAATAGGTAAATTGGTAGAAGAAGGAAATGGTCCCGAGAGATCTATCATGATAGGACATTGGGATGCTGAGGAACAAGGAGTGATGGGTTCTACTGAATGGGTAGAGCAAATGAGAGATGAATTGAAGGCAAATGCTGTTGCATATATGAATTTTGACGGAGGAGTAAATGGTAGAAATTTTGGTGCTTCTGCTGCCCCTACTTTGAAAAAGATCATCATGGATGCTGCTAAAGATGTGGCCTATCCTGATTCTTCCAAGACAGTGTATCAGGTATGGGCTGGAAAGAATGAAGAACCAAGAATGGGAAATCTAGGGGGAGGATCAGATCACATTGCATTTTATATGCATGTGGGAGTTCCGAGCTTAGGTGGTGGAACAGGAGGCTTGACTCCTTATCATTCCAACTATGATAATTTCTATTATTACAGCAAGTTTGTTGACCCAAGTTTCAAAATGGGTGGGACAGTTGCGCAGGTATTTGGTCTCGTGGCTTTGAGATTAGCAAATGGAGATGTGATTCCTTATGATGTACCCAGATATGCTCAGGATTTGAAAGGTCATGTGGAAAATACTGTCAAAAATGTACAAACCATAGCTCCTAACTTCAAAGAATTTGATAAGGTAA
>NZ_JAHEBC010000124.1 GCF_024642405.1 Algoriphagus sp.
TACCTCTCATCAACACGAATGGGCCGAAAAAGCCAAGCAAGGTGATCCTGAATTTCAGGATTATTATTACATGTATGATAATAAATGGATCCCAAATCAATATGAGGCCACTATGCCGGATATATTCCCTGAGAGTTCACCGGGAAATTTCACTTGGGTGCCTGAATGCAATAAGTGGGTCATGACAGTTTTTCACAACTATCAGTGGGATTTGAATTTTATGAATCCCGCAGTTTTCAGTGAGATGTTGGATAATATTTTATTCTATGCAAACCTGGGAGTAGATCTGCTCCGGATTGATGCCCCGGCATTTATTTGGAAGCAAACAGGGACTAGTTCTCAAAACCTACCACAAGCTCACACCTTACTTCGATTAATTAAACAATGTGTGGAAGTGGCAACACCCGGCATGGCTCTTTTGGGAGAAGCCATTGTTTCACCTAAGGAGATTTTGAAATATTTTGGTACCGGTGAATTTATGGCCAAAGAATGTGACTTTGCCTACAATGCCACTCAAATGGCTTTGCAATGGGATATGTTAGCATCGGGAGAGACTAAAGTGATGCTAGCTGCACAACAAGAAATTCTAAAAAAACCATTTGGGGTCAGCTGGATAAATTATACGAGATGTCATGATGACATTGGCTTGGGCTATGATGATCATATGATAGAGATCGCAGGGAAAAATCCCTTTTCTCATCGGAAGTATTTAAAAGAATACTTTTCTGGCATTTACCCTGGAAGCCCGTCTAAAGGAGCTTTATTTTCTTCTAACCCCAAAACAGGAGATGCAAGAATCAGTGGATCGCTTGCCTCCTTATGTGGATTAGAAAAGGCAATTGATGAAAATTCCGAAGAAAATATTTCTCTGTCGATACAAAAAATAGTACTCATGCAGGCTCATTCCTTCTTTTTAGGTGGTTTACCCATGATTTTTTATGGAGATGAAATTGGCTACACAAACGATTATAGCTATTTGAAAGACCCAGGGAAAAGCTATGATAATCGATGGATGCATCGCCCAGTTATAGATTGGGAAAAAGTAGAAAAAAGATCAATTAAAGATAGTATTGAGCATAAAGTCTTTGATTCCACAAAAAAACTAATCTCTATTCGGAAAAAATTAGAGGTAATTAAAGATCATAAAAATTTAATCTGGCTTTCTCCGCACAACATTCATGTCGCTGGATATTATAGGTTTTTTGGAGATAAAAAGTTCTATGGAATATTCAATTTCAGTTCCAGCACATCTTATTTGACCTGGTATGCATTCAAAGAACATAAACCTATTCCAGAAAAACTTGTTGATCATTGGACAGGAAAGGAATTTACGGTTGGCCAGGACAATGAATACCTCATTTTAGAGCCATATGGATTTTACCTCTTTGAGCCATTAACTTAAAACTTACCCTCCAATTCAGGTTTTGACTTCAAGATACTAGATTCTCGGATTACCAATTCCGTTTTTATCTCAAGGGTTTCATCTTCTCCTAAGGTGTTATTCTTTAGAAGGTCGATTAATATCTCAGTGGCTTTTATTCCCATTTGAAAGCCATGCTGATCCACTGAGCTTAAACTCGGAGTAACCAAGCCTGCCAATTGCCAATTACTAAATCCCAAAACTCCGATTTGATCAGGAATTATATATTTTTTTGACTTGAGAAAATACCAGTTTTAAAGAGCCAAAAGATTCAAAACAAAAAAAGAAGCGAAGGCTTCTTTTTTTGTTAGATTATTTATTTGAATCTTAAAAATCTCGGTTATTAATCACATAGCCAATGGATACATAAAACATTTGTGAACTAGTTGGTCTGTAATCAACACCTGGGACGTTTATTTTCTGATTTTCTGTTTGTAAATAATCACTGAGATAATATTTAAATCGAATAAAGTTCCCTTGTTCATTTTTAAACTCTGCAAAAACAGAAGGGAGGAAAGTATTGGTTCGATCATCAAACCAAGCGCTGGACTTCCTCTTTTCTCCATTTACATATACTTTTTGTTTATAAGCAACTGCAAATTCCGCTTCAAAACCAGCTGCAAACTGAAAGCCTTCCATATCCCCAACTTTTAGAGCGATTGGTATTCCGACGTTATAAGTTCTTTGCTTGATCCGGATCGAGTCATTCAGATCATTTATCATACCTACATTTCGAAGGTTCAATCCTGTGTAAAAACCAAACTTATCGCTAAAGTCATAATGAAGTTGTTGGCCGAAATTAAAAAAAGGCGTGAATCTCGGGATTGTTCCAGTCTCCAATGGTTCAGCTTCCAAAATCCCAAAGGAAAGAATTGTTTCCCCTGTCGATGCAGTGTAGGCTTTTTTAACAGAAGGAGTTTGTTGTGCCAATAAGGTAAAAGAAAAACAACAGAAAAATGAAAGTAGCAAAAGTCTTTTCATGAGTATCAGAATTAAGTTCAGATAACGATTAAATGATAACTGTTTGTAAATCACAAAAGTTTATATTCTCAGGATTACAAGAATTATTAAAAGTTGTAGCCCCGCTAGGAATCGAACCTAGATCTAGCGTTTAGGAAACGCTTGTTATTGGACTATTTTTTTACCTATTGATTTTCAATATTTTACAAAATTCTATTGCAGTAAAACACATCCAAATCACTCTCTAACTGCAAGATTTACTGCAAGGTAAAATTCATGTTCTGTAAATTTTTGTCATCCTCACGGGTACCACCTACTTCGTAAGGAGTGAGGAAGTTCAAAAAATCAGATCTGACTTATCGTCAAAAGTAGATAGGTAAGGATCTCAAATTCTTGTCCTCCTCATGGGGCGAAGATGCAAACCCTAAACCCAGTTCCAGAAATAATCTCATTCAAATATTTATTCCGTTGTCTTATTTCTCCAGAAATTGGAATCTTTCTGTACCGAAGTTCGGATGATTTGTTGATGAAAGATCTGCATCCGTGAAAAATATGGATTGCGAAAAAATAAAATATGGCAGATTGGAGAGATAATGGTTGGCATTATGGAACCTGGTTATAGAAAATAAAAGGCTTTTTAGAGGCGTGGGATTAAGAAATGGCAGAACGCGTCCAACTCGACTTTTGGAGAGTACTTTACTCCAACAAAGAAGAAGCTCGATTATTACTTTTTGCAGAAATGAAGCTTCCAGGAGAGGCATGGCTTGAATTCAAAATACTTAAGCAAACTGCTACCTTCCGACCAATGGGTTTATCCGGTAGATTATATTGGTATTCCGTTTTTCCATTTCATGGGTTTATTTTCAATGGGATGCTAAATAAACTGTGTAATTGAAGTATGGTTAATTAAAGAAAATTTAACTTTTTCAATAACCTAAAATCTCATTATCTCGCTAAACCCCTGTATATCTGGAATTAAATCTTAGATATATATCAATTAAAGTCTCAACATCTACTTTTTATTCCTTTAGACTTCCAATTTTATTATGTAAATTTATTTTACTAAAAAAATTTTTAGAAGTTATTATCACTCACACTATAATTTGAAATATTTTTAATAGCAAGACAATTTTTATTAACCAAAACCAATTGATTATGAAAAATTTAAAAACAAGAATGAGCATGTTTACGCTAATATTTGTAGCGAGTTTATTGTTTCTAATCACCGGATGTATTAATGACACTCCAAACCCTGCTGAACCCGCTTTAAGTGAAGAGAACGTTATCATGTATCGAATGGATGGGAACATGGAAGATTATAAAACTTTCTCCATTGAATCCTTGATTGCCAACCAAGGTACGAAAGCCATAAGTGCCAGGCTAATAAACCTATCTGCCAATGGCCATTTTACGAATCCATTGGGCGATAATAAACACACGTTTTCCATAATGCAAAATAATGGTGGTGTGAATGGGGCCTACATCATCAAAGGCGGTTTCATAGGAGAAATACATATGACTAGCGAATGCATTGTCGTGGAGGGCAACCGGGCTGTAGTTTCTGGCCAAATCACCAAAATTTCAGGTGACAACCCTTTTGGGCTTGTTTTAGGCGACTATTTGTATTTTTGTCATGAGGACAATGGGGAAGGCAAGAATGCCCCTGCAGACAGGAGCAATGCTTATTTTTTGGTAAGTAGAGGGGAGAGTCCAATCTGTGACCTTTTACCGCCAAGTTATTGGAGTACTGAATTGGATGAATGGGTGGACGTACTCGATGATTCTGACCAAATCCAGATCAAATAGATTAAAGGTATATTGCGAAATAAATACTGTTTCGACTCAAGGAAAAAGCCACTTTTTAATCGAAGTGGCTTTTTCAGTATGAATATGTGCCTAATTTGCACCCTAAAAACATAAATTACTGACAATCAACACTTGTTAAGTTTGGAGTCAAACCTAATACTTATAAAAAATTTGAAAATGAGCGTCGATTTTGCAACTAAGAAAAAGTTTATTCTCGACCTTCTCACAAGGATAGATGGAAAATTTTTAATCCCTCTGGAAATTGGGAAGAACTATCAGGAAAAATTCTTCCTTTCTCGGGAAGTGGTAGTAGTAGAACCTGCCAAACACTTACATAAAGTTTTTCAAGCCTTACCTAAAGAAGGATTAATCCAAAACATGGGAAAAGGTTCTGACTTGCGATATGGCATTTCTAAAAGGATGAAAAACCCTATTACCCTTAATGCTGGGTTTATAGATTATTACATTAGAAATTCATCAGTTCCAATTGAAGGATAGATAAACGATCCGATTAGACCCGTCTAGTAAAGGGATGGATTTTAGGATAGTTCAAAAACCATTCGCTTCATTGGTTCACCTGCTTATTTATTTCTCTCATCCCGTCAAATTAGAAAATGATCAAACATTTGGAAACGTCTGGATTGTAAAACCAAAATCTTTAAAGTTTCCCAAAGGAAAATTTGAACCAAAGCCTGGAAAAGTGTCCCCCGGAAATAAAAAAACCCTCATACGATATGTAGAAGGTTTTTTTTGTAGCCCCGCTAGGAATCGAACCTAGATCTAGCGTTTAGGAAACGCTTGTTCTATCCGTTGAACTACGGGGCCAAAGAAAATTGTCACGCAAGATAAAAGAAAAGCCCGCTTTTAGACAAATATTCTTTAGCCAACTTATGGCTTTACAAGGATTTACACTATCTTTGCACTCCAAAATTAGGATGGACGGGTTCCATCCACTCACTAAATACAACAAATTTATGTCAGTAAAAATCAGATTAGCACGAAGAGGTAGAAAGAAAATGGCTATCTACGACGTGGTTGTAGCTGATGCAAGAGCTCCACGAGATGGACGCTTCATCGAAAAAATCGGGGTTTATAACCCTAACACGAATCCTGCTTCAATTAACATCAACAATGAGCGCGCTCTTAAATGGTTGTTAAACGGAGCTCAGCCAACTGATACCGTTAAAGCTATGCTTTCTTACAGAGGTATCATGCTTAAAAAACACCTTCAAATTGGTGTATTGAAAGGTGCAATCACTCAAGAACAAGCTGATGCGAAGTTCGAAGCTTGGTTGAACGAAAAAGATACAAAAATCGCTGGAAAAGCTGATTCCATCACTAAGGCAAAAGCTGACGCTCGTCAGAAAGCTTTGGATGCAGAAACTGCTAAAAACCAAGCGAGATTGGATGCTATTCAAGCAAGAGAAGATGAGCAAAAAGCTCTTCTAGCTGCTGCTGAAGCTGCAAACAATCCTGCTCCTGCTGAGGAGGCTACTGAAGAAGCAGCTCCTGAAGTAACCGAAGCCCCTGAGGCTCCTGAAGCTTCCGCAGAAGGCGACGAAGCAAAAGCTTAATAAAAAAATCTCCCCATGAACAAGGAGCAATGCTTTCAATTAGGCTATGTCGCTAAAGTTCATGGACTTCGTGGAGAAGTAATGTTGGTGCTGGATACCGATAATCCTGAGGATTATGAAGGTCTAGAACATCTCTTCTTAGAGCAAAAATCCCGGCTGGTGCCGTTTTTCCTGGAGCACTTTGTACTCCAACCCGGAAATAAAGCATTGGTCAAATTTGAGGATTATGATTCGCTCGATCAGGTAGAAGAATTAGTAGGGACAGAAATTTATCTTCCGCTAACTGAACTACCCGAACTGGAAGATGACCAATATTATTTCCACGAGTTGATCGGATTTGAGGTCTTTGATGAGACCAAAGGTTTGATTGGAACTGTCCAGATCGTTTATGATTTGGAAACACAGGATCTCCTCGGGGTGACACATCAGGGTAAAGAAGTTTTGATACCCATTCAAGACGGAATTATCCAACAGGTGGACAAGGCAGCAAAAAAAGTTTTCTGCCAATTACCCGAAGGTTTACTTGAAATTTATTTGGAAGACTGACCCATGCACATTGATATCATCACAGTGGTCCCAGGATTGTTGGACAGCCCCTTTGCACATTCCATTCTGAAAAGAGCGGAAGACAAAGGATTGGCAAGCATCCGGGTGATCAATTTGAGAGATTATTCAGTGGGTAAACAAAAGCAAGTCGATGATTATGCTTTTGGTGGTGGAGCCGGAATGGTCATGATGATCGAGCCTATCGCGCGATGCATCGAAGCACTTCAAAAAGAGCGTACTTATGATGAAATCATTTATATGACGCCTGATGGAGATACTTTTGACCAAACCATGGCCAACGCTCTTTCGCTTAACAAAAACCTTTTGATTCTTTGTGGTCATTACAAGGGAGTTGATGAGCGGGTGAGGGAGCGATTCATCACCAAGGAGATTAGCATTGGAGATTTCGTGCTTTCCGGAGGAGAATTAGCCGCTGCGGTTGTTGCCGATGCGGTGATCAGACTCATCCCGGGAGTGTTGAATGACGAAACTTCGGCTTTAACAGATTCTTTCCAAGATGGCTTGCTGGCACCACCAGTTTACACAAGACCTGCAGAATACGAAGGGATGAAAGTTCCAGATGTATTGCTTTCAGGCCATGAAGCCAAAATAAATGAATGGAGATTTGAAGCGTCGGTTCGTAGGACCCAAGAAAGAAGGCCTGATTTACTCAGCAAACAGGAAGAGGGATCCAACGATACAGCATCGAACGAGAAGTAAATAAATAAGCCACAGAGATGGCAAAAGCGAAAGCATAAAAAAATAAAGCTATGAGCGACCTAATTAAAATAGTAGAGGCAGAATACAGCGAGGCTAGAGCTAAGTTCCCTACTTTCAAAGCTGGAGATACCATCAACGTACACGTACGTATTAAAGAAGGTAACAAAGAGCGTGTTCAGCAGTTTCAAGGAACTGTGATCCAACGTAAAAACCCAAATACCAATGGCGAGACTTTCACAGTAAGAAAGATTTCTAATGGTATCGGAGTAGAAAGAATCTTCCCTATCATCTCTCCTTCGATCGAGCAAATCGACCTATTGAGACAAGGTAGAGTAAGAAGAGCTCGTCTATTCTACTTGAGAGGACGTCAGGGTAAAGCTGCACGTATCAAGGAGAAAATCAGAGTGAAGCACTAAGAGCAATTGCTCTTTCTATAGAAAAGGAACCTAGTAATGGGTTCCTTTTTTTGTTTTGAAATAGCTTAAAATTTAAAAGCATAAACTCAAATATTTTTTTAAAACAAAAATCAGAATCAGCTCGCTTTAAATACAATTCTTTGGATTTTACACCAAAATTGATTTTAACTCGTTTTAAGAATTAAGCCATTGACTATCTGATGGATACTTTCTAGCTTTAATTAAACTTATCCCAATGAATACTTTTAGCACGATCGACCCAGCAAAAAATTTAGCAGAAGTTTCTATTCGAATCTTACAAGTATTCTCAGCGATCCTAATTTGTATATCTGGATATATGGTCTATTTGGCTTACCTAGATATCATGACAGATTGGAATCTTTCATTTCAATTCTCTTTTTTTGATTATTACCCTGAGGAAAACTCCCGGATCTGGCATATGATCTTTTTTGCGATACCTGGGATTTTATCCCTCATGGGATTTTTTGTTTTGAGCTATTTAGGGAAAGTGATAAAGTCTGAATAGGCTAAATAGGAACAGGCAAGCACTTTATAAAATGCCTTCGCCTGCAAAAGGTCTACGGGAGTACAGCCCAGCAAAACTCTAATCTTCTTTTATCATTCAAATCATTATTTTAACTGACTTAACTCTAATTTGAAAGTGTAAAACTTTATCCCTTTCAAGTGGAAGTTTATCCTGCTCAGAATGCCCAAAAGCTTACAATTCCTTATCTTTGCAGCCTCAATGAATGAAAAATCTCTGAGGCCTGTCTTCAGAAAGAACTATAAAACAACCCATGAGTAAAGAAGTTCGCGTAAGATTCGCTCCATCACCCACAGGCCCCTTGCATATTGGCGGTGTTCGTACTGCCCTATATAATTACCTTTTTGCCAAAAAAATGGGAGGAAAGTTCCTTTTGAGAATAGAAGATACAGACCAAGCTAGGTTTGTTCCTGGAGCTGAAGATTACATTCAAGAATCATTAGCTTGGCTGGGAATCTCTGCGGAAGAAAGTCCTTGGAAACCAGGAGAAAACGGCCCATATCGACAGTCTGAGCGAAAGGAAAGCTACATGCAGTATGCACTTAACCTAGTTGAAGCAGGACATGCTTACTATGCATTTGATACTTCGGAGGAGCTGGAAGCTATGCGGGAAAGATTGACTGCTGCACGGGTGGTTCAACCCCAATATAATAGCATCACCAGAACTCAAATGAAAAACTCTTTGACTCTTCCTGCTGAGGAGGTTAAGGAGAGGCTTGCTTCTGGAGAGCCTTATGTCATAAGAGTGAAAATCCCTAGAAAAGAAGAGGTAAGACTTAATGATATGATCCGAGGTTGGGTGATGGTGCACTCTAGTACTTTGGACGATAAAGTCTTGATGAAATCTGATGGCATGCCTACCTATCACTTGGCAAACATTGTAGATGATCATTTGATGGGAATCACTCACGTGATCCGAGGAGAGGAATGGCTACCTTCAGCACCTTTGCACGTCTTGCTTTATAAGTTTTTCGGCTGGGAAGATACAATGCCTCAATTTGCTCATTTACCATTGCTATTAAAGCCCAATGGAAATGGAAAACTATCCAAACGGGACGGAGATAAGCTTGGTTTCCCTGTATTTCCAATCAATTGGGAAAACAAAGAAACAGGAGAAACTGCAGCAGGATTTAGAGAGCAAGGCTATTTACAAGATGCCTTTTTAAACTTTCTGGCATTTCTAGGTTGGAATCCAGGTATAGAGCGGGAGATTTTTTCTTTGGAAGAATTGATAGATGCTTTTTCCATTGAGAGAATCGGAAAATCCGGAACCAAGTTCGACATTGAAAAAGCAAAATGGTACAATGAGCAGTACTTACGAAGTAAAAGTAATCAGGAGCTTGCATTATTTATAATTGATGATGCGGCAAAGGAAGGAGTCGAAGTAAATCAAAAAGTGGCAGAACAAGCCGCTGAATTGACAAAAGGAAGAGTGACTTTCCCTGGAGATCTATGGAAGGAAAGTAAGTTCCTATTCGTTACCTTAAACTCATTTGATGAGGATATTGCTTCAAAAAAATGGAACAGCGATGCGGTAAAAGTATTGAGTCATTATGCAAAAGCTCTAAAAGATTTTGAAGGAACATTCGATGCAGAAACAGCGAAATCACTGTTGGGTTCTTCCGCAGAATCTGAAGGAATCAAGCTTGGAAAAGTAATGCAAGCAGTTCGTCTTTCGGTAACTGGATCAGGTACAGGGCCGGATTTGATGGAAGTTTTTGCTATTTTAGGACCTCAGGAAGTAGCCAAACGCATTCAGTTTGCGTTAGATACACTTCCAGTACTTGCCTAAACCAAAAAGCCATGGCTAAAAAGAAAAAGAAAGATACCGACCCAAAAGTTCACGAAGAACTAAAAGGATTCAAAATGGAAATAAATTCATTTGGAGAAATTTCTTCCAGTTTTTCCATTGATAAAATTAATGAATTTCTCAACAAAAATGTAGAGGATAAAAAACTGAAGGATAGAGATGATTTGGATTCTATCGAAGAAGAAAAGTAAAACTCCGAACTAATAAATTTTAACAAAACTAAAAGCTTCTATTTGAAGCTTTTTTGCTTTATTTAAAAAACGAAAAATCTCCAATGCCCCGAAATCATTTTTCATTATTATTTACTCTATTCTTTTCAGCTTTTTATTTATTCTCATTTTCAAATTTCGGAAATGCCCAGAACCTAAATTTCACCGGTACTGTCAAAGAAGAATCATCTGGTCAAGAGTTAAAGGATATTCACCTTTTTGTGGCAAACACATCATTTCAAACATTTTCTGATTCGCTTGGTAGATTTTCTATTCCAAACATTCCTCCCGGAAGGTGGGAATTGGTAATCAAAGGAGAGGGTTTCGAGACCATTCAAGAAACGATTGAACTTGTAAAGAATAAATCAAACAATCAGGATTTTCTACTTAAATCTGATCTGAGGATTTTTCCATTGGAATTAAAACTTTCAGAAAAAAGACGTGAAAAACTCGTACAGGAATTTTCGGAATCCTTCTTAACGGCCAGTAACTATAAAGAAGACATCCGACTTTTAAACCCAGATGCCTTAATATTTTCTGAAGATGAAAATTCAAAAGAGACTTTGGTTGAAGCAAAAGGATATTTGATTTTTGTTAATGATAAAACAGGTTTTCTTTTCACACTATATTTATTGGAGC
>NZ_JAHEBC010000442.1 GCF_024642405.1 Algoriphagus sp.
ACCAAAGGAAACCTTTTACGATGGTTATGTGGTCAATGCGATTATGGATGCTGCCTATAAATCTGCAAAATCTAAACTTTGGGAACCCGTAGATTTAAAAGTTTGGAAAGGAAAAACCGGGGTAGGTAAACCTTCTGTTTTCCAAGAGTACGATGCGGATCATTGGTTCATTAAAAAAGAAAAATTGCCAAATGGTGATTTGTTAACGATCGTAAAAGAGAAAGTAAGTGGAAAGGTGAAAGAGATCATTTGAAATAGGAAACAAGATATAAGATGTATGATTTAACTTTCTCGTTCTTACTCCCATTTTATAGTAATTAAAAAACTTAAATAACTACAATACATAAAAATGCAACCAATCCCTATAAGAACTACCGTAATAGGCTCTTACCCTTTTCCAGGTTGGCTGGAATTTGGTTCAAACAATTTAGATAAATTTGGTAAAGCCGATATAGAAGAAATGATTGACGATGCAGTCAGCATTGCTATCAAAGATCAGGTAGATGCAGGTCTTGATGTCATCACTGATGGGGAACAAACCCGATTGGATTTTAATCTTTCCTTCTATGGATTTCTCACCGGCCTAAAACCAAACCATGATGAAACCCGAAAATTTGGCCCTCCAGCTCATGATCAGCGAGGAAAACATTCCATCATTGAACCGCTTAAAGCTCCAAAAGGACTTGGTGCTGTAGAAGAATACAAGCGTTTAGTTCGGCTTGCTCCAAGTGGACCAACATTAAAAGCATCTATACCAGGCCCTTATACTTTAAGTGGAAGAATGATTCCTGATGGAAAAATCTATAAAGACCGCTTTGACATCACAGAAGCACTTTTACCATTAGTTCGGGTTGAGATTCAACGCTTAGTGGAAGCTGGCTGTCAAGAAATTACCGTAGATGAACCTTCCATGTCTTGCTATGCCTACAAAGAAGACACAAAACGGTTTGTAGATATTTTCAATAGAACTGTTGCACCGGCTGTTGGGAAAACGAGACTCTCCACACATCTTTGTTTTGGGAATTTCAAAGGGAGACCAGTAGGCTATAGAAAATTACATCCAATGCTTCCTGATTTCCTTGATTTTAATGTAGATGAAATTCATGTGGAAATGGCCAATCGCGAGTTCGATGAAATTGCTCTTTTGGCAGCTTTTGCTGAAAAAATGGATGTGGCTGTCGGTATTATAGACGTGAAAAATTATTATATCGAATCAGTAGAAGATGTTAAAGAGAGAATCAAAGCTTGTCTTAATTATGTACCTGCTGAGAAATTAGCGGTAGCACCGGATTGTGGACTTAGTCAAACAGCAAGATGGGCTTCGAAGAGAAAACTAGCTGCCATGTGCCAAGGAGCAAAAGAGATGAGGTAAAAGTTCAGAGTGGTAATGAGTGTTAAAAATTAAATAAAAGAAGATAAATCAGAGAATTAAGATGATTAAACCGATAAAAAAAGAAGAGGCGCTATTAAAAGAAATCAAAGAATCCGCAAAAAAATCAGAAGGACTTCGAATTTGGTGGCTTGGTCAAAGTGGTTTTCTGGTCCAATGGAATGGATTTCATCTTTTACTAGACCCATACTTGTCTGATTGTTTGACCAAAAAATATGCAAATACAGAAAAGCAACATGTCAGAATGAGTGAACTTGTAATTTCTCCAGAGAAATTAAATTTCATTGATTTGGTGACTTCTTCTCATAATCATACAGATCATTTAGATGCTGAAACTCTCAATCCAATTCTTGAAGCGAACCCTGAAATCCAATTTATAATTCCTGAAGCGAATCGGGATTTTGTGGCTGAACGATTAGGATGTAATCGAAACTTACCAATAGGCCTAAATGACCAGCAAAGTTATTTTCTAAATGAGAATATATCCTTAACTGCGATTCCATCGGCACATAATGATTTCGAAACCGATGAAACGGGTCAACATAAATTTTTGGGATATATCATTAAGATTGGCCCTTATTGCATTTATCACTCAGGAGATACACTTTGGTATGAAGGATTAGAAAAAAAAGTGATTCCTTTCAAACCAGATGTATTGCTTTTACCGATCAATGGTAATAAACCGGAAAGAAAAATAGCCGGTAACATGAGTTCAGAGGAGGCTGCAAAGTTCGGAAAAACAGTGGGTTCAGGATTTGTCATTCCCCATCATTACCACATGTTTGAGTTCAACACTGAGGATCCTGAGAACTTTGTACAAGCAGCAAAGAAAGAAGGTATTAACTATCAGGCTCTTAAAATTGGCGAGCGATTTGAAAAATAGAGACTTACTTAAAAGCTTTACTTTGTTTCCTTTTTTGGAATTTATTGATTAGAGAATTTTTCCAATTCCTCTTGATAATATTTCATTCTTTCTTCATTCCCTACAGCTTTGTTCAATAAATAAAGATTGCCAATAACCCCTTTGCTTGAACCATATTTCAAAGAGTTCTCAAATTGAATGATAGCCTCTTCCTCTTTTCTTTGTATTATCAACACGGTACCCAAATTCGTATAGGAAGAAAACATATCCTCCGGTCCCGCTACTATGGCATCTCTAAAATAACGTTCAGCAAGAGGGTAATTTTTGTCTTTTAAAAAAGCAATTGTCCCTAAATTTGTCAAGACAACTGAATTGTTTGGATCAACTTCATAGGCTTTTAAAAATTTTGTTTTTGCTGCCAGCGTGTCTTTATTTTCCAACAATGATTTAGCATAAGCAGCGAAATAAGAAGGATATTTTTCGGATCCACCAAAACTCTCAAAATCATCTTCTATTTTTGAATATTGAGTCAAGGCAAGAGAATAATTTTTGTTTTGAAAAGCATCATTTCCTGATCTCATTGCTATTAAAAATGCAGT
>NZ_JAHEBC010000125.1 GCF_024642405.1 Algoriphagus sp.
ATTGGCAACAAATAGAGAAATAAAAAAATTTCGTATCCAACGGTGGCTTTTGGCTGCTTTCTTTATTATTAAATCAGTCGTTTGATAACTAATTTAAAAAATTATTTTGGTTGCAAGCGGAGTTTATTCTCTTCTTCAGTAGGGTAATTAAATTTCTTTTTCTACACTTTCCCTCCTATTTCGATTTACGACTTATTCATGTCAATTTATTTCCTAATACTTTGAAAGCCTATCACTTCATGAATTCTTAGATTTTTGCAGGTATCAAATTGGTGAAAAGGATTAATGAAGCGTTTTTCAGAAAAATCATTTTAAATTCTCCTACCAATCGGTTTCCTATTGTTTTTGGCTGTTGAGCATTTTTAATCACAGACCCCACTTCAAGTAATCTCAAAAAATAAAAGGCGTAAGAATTAATTACGCCTTTAAGAATATTCTATCGTGGATAATAATGATGATTCTAAATATGAAACTCCTTATCCATGACGAAAACTTTCACGGTCTCCCGTATTACGCCATCATTTGCCATTGCACCGGGACCCTCTGTATCCAGGATATGAAAGAATGTTTCCAAGTTTGAAGGTTCAAAGATTAGTGCAACTTCGTTTCCTTCATTTATGGAAATATGAACTGGACTAGAGCAAGTTTGACGTTTGAATAATTCTCCGTGAGTTCGAAATCCTTCTTCCCACTTTTTTGAATCTTCCACTTTTGCGGTAAAAACTATTTTTGGCATGACCTGATTTATTAAGTTGAAAATCAATTATATAAAAAACACTAATTCTGTAATTGCTTAGATAAAAAGGCAAACTTATTAAACCTGAGTAGGACTTCAATCCAAACCACCTATGCTTTTGCCTTATAAAAAAACGGGCAAATCAATTCAAAATTCCAGTATTTGGAATACAATTATTGTAAAAACTATTGTTTTAAAAATACAATATTCTAATAATATAGTACAAAATAAGGTATTAAAAAATAAATATTGGGTTTTATCCATTGTATTTTATGACTCAAGTTTATTACTTTAACAGAAATTGGTTAAAAAAATTGTAACCAATTTGCCAGCCAAACTCCACATCAAGGGGGAATATTGATCTTTCGAATCCTAAACCCCATAAAAGTCAAATCTCTAAATAATTTCCTAACGGCTGTCTGGATCTTTTTACCCTAATTTCTATTCCTTTTCCTCAAACCCCACTTTCCACTCCCAAATCCTTTTTCATTAATCCTGCTCTTAACATCACTGCCGAAGTATAAAGAATAACAAGAATCACCACCCATTTAAGAACATCCAAAGGAAGGGACTTCACAATCAATGCTGCGATCAATACCGCGACAATTCCGGGAATAGCCATGGCTACAGCGGCCTTCTTATTATATGCGCCTTCTCGTATAAACCGAATGGAAGCTGGTGGCATCAAAAAAGCACAGGAACCCATCATAATTGGAAAAGCAACTTGGGGTGACATGCCCAATGCAAATACCAAAGCCATGCAAGGAGCATACAAACCTATTCCTGCCGTCATTAGTGCCCCTAAGAAAAAGTTACCTATGATCGCTATGAGCAACTTCCCTCCTTGCAGACCAATTGCAATACCTCCTCCTTGAATCCATTCCAGGTTGCGGGCAAGCATGAAACCAGCGGTAATCAGGAGAGCAAACCCCATGGTCAATCGAATCTTTCTTTCCGATAGTTTTGAAACGACACCTGCACCTACAATGGCACCTAGAGCAGCTGAGACCAGCATTAAAACTAGCGTTAAAGGATCGACTTCTATTATGGTGATAAATATCAAGGCCTGAAATAAAACAGGAAGGGTATTAGCCACATTCATGGTTCCCGGAATGACCTTATCCTCAGTTTGTTTGGTGAATTTCAGGAGTGCGGTTTGTGGAGCAAATGCACCAATTCCCAATACATCAAAAAAGTTGACAACGAAGCCGATCATTGAAGTCTTTATCCAACTAACAGGTTCTAAATTGTTTTTGTGTCTAAAAAAATCCCTTGTTAGAACAATGCAATACCAAATGGTCAGAAGAGCAAGTGAAATCCAAATGAAAGTTACCATTGTCAATGAGTTAAGTTTATTTTCATGAAATAGGGATTTGTTTCCTTAAAATAAAGTGATTTCAAAAAGATAAGTGATTTTGAGATAGCTCAGATAAAAAGAAGTTATTATGTTAAGGATTATTATTTAAACTATTTGTAAAAGATTTCTTCGAATTCTAATTTCAGTAAGAATTGTATATGAACTATTTTGATTCTTTATCCTGCAAAGCTTTGCCCTTAAAAAGGGTGTTAGCGACATTCATTATAATCTTTTTATATTCTTTTTCCGTTTTTGGACAGCAGCCGATTTCTCCTTTAGAAGCTTCATTTGAAAGCTATAAGAAGATGAAGGAGGAAACAAGCTTTAAATTGGATTGGGTTTCCTTAGGTCCTACAGTCAATTCCGCTAGAGCAGATATTGTCCAGTTAGATGAGACCAATCCGGGGACCATGTATGTTGGATTTGGTTCAGGTGGCATATGGAAAACCACCAATCATGGAGTGACTTGGAATTCAATTTTTGAGGAGCAGTCTTCCATAGGAATTGGTGATATGGAGCTAGCACCCTCTAATCCCAATATTATTTATTTGGGCACAGGGGAAAATCTAAAAAAGCCGAGAAACTTTACTTTACCTGGTACAGGTATGTTTCGATCCGACGATGCCAGTGAAACCTGGTCTCATATTGGATTGCAAGATTCTTGGTCTATTTCGGAGATAGAAATTCATCCAACAAATCCTGACATCGTATTCGTATCTGTATTAGGACATCTCTGGTCAAAGAATGAAAACAGAGGACTTTATAGAACAATAGATGGAGGTAAAAACTGGGAAAAGGTTTTGTATAAAGATGATAAGACCGGCGCCAATGAAGTGCAGATTTCCCCAAGTAACCCTCAGATCATGTATGCTTCTTTATGGGAAGTGTATCCAGGAATCAGCGGAGAAAACAGCGGGGTTTATAAAAGTATGGATGGAGGAAAGAATTGGGTGCTATCTGCAAACGGATTACCCTCTGGACCTAATATTGGGCGAATTGGACTTACAGTATCCTCGACCAATCCAGATAAAGCATATGCACTGATTGATAATTTGAACAATCCTCGAAATGAAGCTGCCGAACTTTATAAAACGATTGACGGCGGATTGAATTGGGAGAAAACTCATTCAGGTTCTTTCAAGATCTTTCCTGGAATCGGGTGGTATTTCACCGATGTGTATGTGAATCCCCAAAATGACGAAGAGGTATTTTGTCTGGGTGTTCGGCTTGCGCATAGCCTGGATGGAGGAAAGAATTTCTCTTTCATTGGAGGTCAGGTTTCCCGGATGACGCCAAGCTTAGCTCAAGGACTTCATCTGGATCAATGTGAATTGTGGATCAATCCCAGCAATCCCAATCATTTGGCTTTGGGAAATGATGGAGGGTTTTACGTGAGTTATGATAAAGGATCATCCTGGATGCATTACAACAATATTCCCACAGGTGAATTTTATGATATCACAATTGATCAAGTAGATTACACCATTTATGGAGGAACCCAAGATGATGCCACAGTTTTTGGCCCAGCAAAGGAACTAAATACCAGATTTCCGGACCCTTGGAAATATGTCTGGATCGACCCTTGGGATGGCGGGGATGGTTGCGTGACTCAAATTGATCCTGAGAATAAATCTATTGTTTATTATAGCCGACAGCATGGGGATGCGATGCGATTGGATAAATCCAAAGATGAGGCAGTTTCCATCATGCCTTCTTTACCTGAGAGAATAGGCGATACACTTGTATTTAATTATATGACTCCTTATTTCTTGTCTAGATATAACAGCAAGACCCTTTATCATGGAGGAAATTATCTGATGAAAAGTATAGATCGTGGTGATACTTGGGATGCAATAAGTCCTAATCTTGCCGTTTCTTCTAATCCAGATAAACTTTCTTTTGCCACTGGGGATATTGAAGAATCACCAATAGAAAAAGGCTTATTGTATGCAGGAACTGACCATGGTGCATTTTGGGTCTCAAAAGATGATGGTGAAAATTGGGAGGAAAATTCTAAAGGAATTGTCAATAACTACATCCGTAGCATCTCCCCTTCCCATCACAAAGCCTCGCGTGTTTACATGGCAATGACTGGAATCAATTATGATGATTTGAAAGCTTATGTCTATGCATCTGATGATTATGGGAAGAACTGGGAAAGTATTGCTGCCGGTCTTCCGGATGAGCCGGTTAATGTCATAAAAGAAGATCCTACCAATGAAAATATTCTATATGCTGGAGGATTGAGAGGAGTTTATGTTTCTATTGATCGCGGAAATACTTGGTCTTATCTCGGGAAAAACATGCCTGCGGCTGCTATAGCAGACCTTGAAATTCATTTAAATACGATGGATCTGGTAGTCGGTACACATGGTCGAGGGATTTATAAAACCAGCCTTCAGCCTATACAAAAAATGCTTCAAGATAACCTGCCAAGGAATGAAGATCATTTCTTTGAGATCGATCAGACCCCAAGACCTTGGTATAATTCCTCTAGTGGTGAGCCTGATTATCGAACGCTTGAAAAAGCTACGTTTTCGTTTTGGCTCAATCAATCAAAAGCTGTGACTATTTCAATTTTAGATGAATCAAATAAGGAAGTCTGGAAAACTGAATTAACTGGAAATAAAGGATTTAACCAATACCGTTGGGATTTGGTTGTAAAAAGGCAAAGTAGCGATGCTCCCTATTTTATCCACTATGAACGATTTATTGAAGCGGGAATTTACAAAGTTGAAATCTCTTCTGAAGGAGGTGATTTGGAACAAACTTTACAGATCGTCGAGGCAAAATCACCTTATATCTCGAGAAGCAGTTTCTAAATAAATATCCAAAGAAAACGAATGGACTTTATTAGAAAAACTTCCTGAATGTAGGCTAATCTAAAACTTGAAACCCTACCATTGTAAAGTCATCGTTAAAAGTTGTTTTGCCACTGTAAGAAAGGCCAAAGGATTTTATGCTTTCCAACAGTTCCTGAATAGAGAGATGGGAATTTTTCAGTAAAAATGAAGTGAATTCTTCTTTGTTCATCATAATATCCTGACTATTCCAGACCTCCAAAATCGCATCGGTATATAAAAGAATTTTGTCTCCGATTTTCAATTGGATTTTAGACTCGGTATAGATAACAGAGTCACTGCTAAATGCTCCAACAAGTGGACTTTGAGAGGTTAAAGCAATAACTTCTTTGCTACTTGTGCGGATTAGATATCCTTCTGGATGACCTGCTTGAGTATAAGTTAGTGTTCTATCATTGGAATCATAGATTGCATAAAACATAGTGACAAAAGAGCCTCTCGGCATTTTATTGTACAATTTCCCGTTGGTTGCTGAAACCAATTCTGCAGTAGAAGTAGTTTGGATTGCAGTATTTTTGAACGCGAATGAAGTCATGAAAGTCAACAAAGCAGCTTGAATACCATGTCCAGTTACATCAGCAATCAATATTCCATAAATTCCTTTTTCGATTTCAATTATATCATAAAAATCTCCCCCGATCTGATCCATGGGTTCATAGATAGAGGCAAATTGTACTTGCGTATTTTTCGGATATGAACCAGGTAGTATAAAGTTCTGAACCCTTCTTGCCTCTTCAAGTTCAAAGTTCATTTTCTCCTGATACAAGGCCAATTCTTTATTTGCTTCCTTTAGGCTTTTTTGAGTTTCTCTAAGTTCGGTGATATCAGACTGTACGCCTACATAGTGAGTAGTTATCCCATTTTTATCCTTAAGAGGGGTGATAGAAAGCCTGTTCCAAAATGGAGTCCCATCTTTTTTGTAATTAAGTAATTCTACGGTCGTCTGTTCTCCGTTTTTGATGGCTCGTCGAAGTTCTTCTACCGGGGACTTATCCGTATTATTCCCTTGGAGGAATCGACAATTTTTCCCAATTACTTCTTCTTTTGAGTATCCAGTTAATCTTTCAAAACCTTCATTAACGAAAACTAGGGGTCTATCCGGTTGGTCCATTGAGCTAATGGTGATTCCTTCATTAGAGGTATTCGTTGCTTTAATCAACAAATCTTCAAATTCTCTAAATGAAACTATTTCTTTTGAGCTCATTCGCATCTATGAACCAGAGTAGGACTTTTTATTATTAATAACTTCTTTAATCCTAAACTAATAATCCATTTGCTCAAAGCAAAACTATCGAGAAAGTACGATTGAAATTTTTAAGATTTTAATAAACTAATTTATTGGTTTAAATATTATTGTATTTATATGGGCTTAGACATTTATCAAGGCTTTATGATATTGGTGTAGAGGTATTGAATGGAATATTGATCTATATAAAAAGAAAACCATATTCTAATCATATACTTCAACCACCAATTCAATCTCCACTGCTTGTCCTCTTGGTAATGATGCCATCCCAACCGCAGCTCTTGCATGCTTACCCCTCTCACCAAATACTTCAACCATCAAATCAGAAAAGCCATTGATTACTTTAGGTTGTTCTATAAAGTCTGGATCTGAATTGACCATCCCTAACACTTTAACGATACGTTTCACTTTGTTTAAATCCCCTAACATCGCTTTTAAAACCGCGAGCTGATTTATAGCTGTCAGGCGTGCTCCTTCATAACCTTGTTCGATAGATACATCCTGACCTAGTTTGCCTGTGATTTCTGTTCCATCTGGATAACGGGGCCCTTTGCCTGCAAGAAAAATTAAATTTCCAGTTCTAACACCATTTACATAATTGGCTACGGGTTCTGGAGGAGTAGGTAAGGTGATGTTTAATTCCTTCAGCTTCGCTTCTGGGTCATATCCTGCTTCTGGTTTGGGTTTTTGATCACAGCTAAAGATGCTCATTGTAATCGCTATGAGGATTAAAAAGGAATTATATGTTTTTTTCATATTTCAAAAATTATAAAATAAAGATCAATGAGAATGACTAATAATTTCGAATATAGATTGAAGATATTGACGAAATACTACTTAAAGTTTTTCACTCCAAGTGAGTTGTAGAGCTCTTTACTGTAATAAAGATTTCCCCTCATCATGGTCCATTCGATTTTTCGTATATCACTTATTTGGGAAAGTGGATTACCATCAATTAGAATAAGATCTGCCTGTTTACCAACTTCAATGGAACCCACTATATCTGATACTCCGGTAATCTCCGCAGATTTTATCGTAGCCATTTTTAATACTTCAGATGCTGGAATTCCGGCTTTTACATATAGTTCAAGCTCTCTGTGATATAAAAATCCGGGTAAGCCATCAGTTCCAGGAACTATTGCTACCCCTTGCTTAAATAAGTCAGCCACTACTGCCAGCATTTTATCAAAACTCTCTTTATATCTTGCTACTTGTGCCCCCTCCTTCGGAATACCTCCAGTATAAAAACTGCGCTGCTCAATAATAGGAAATCTACTTGCTATTGCTTGATAAGTAGGGCTTAGCTCACCTGATTGAGAAACAAACATATTTTCAAAAATGGCTACAGTAGGGTCTACAAGAATATTTTTTGATTTAAGAAGCTTCACAAAATCCAAATACTCCTGAGATTCAAGGTCTAGATCTGCACCATATTGGGCAGGCATAGTAAATCGTAATGGCGTCCGGGTATCTATGGTGTCAGATAAAAAATTTAGGAACAACATGTTGATATGTTGAATTTCATTGTATCCTTGATTTATGGCTTGGGTTGCGGTCATATAAGCGGGTATATGCCCGCTGACTCGCATATCGAGTTGATGGGCCTTATCAGTCAAAGGAAGTACCCATTCTGGCAATATTGAACTATAAAGTTTGATTTGTTGATATCCTAAGTCCTTGTATTCTTGAATCTCTGCTAGGCCTTCTTCTAGGTTTTCAATAACATTTCGTTGATTGGCGAAAGGCCCAGGGCCATCAATAATTCCCGAGTAGATTACAATGCGTGGACCGATAATCTCATTGCTATTGAACTGAGCTGCCAAATTTTTCAGTTGTTTATTATTAGCCAAATCCCTAACTGAAGTTACTCCACCTGCCAAATGCAATAAACCTCTAAATTTATCATTGTGGGTATGCATATCGAACATCCCAGGCATTAGTGTTTTGCCAGTTCCATCGATTATGTTGGCTTCTTTATCACTTATTTCTCCTCCATTTGACCGAATAGCTTGAATTTTTCCATTATCCACAAACACATCTTGACTTGGTAATAATGTTCCTTCTGCAGTAAAAACATTTACGTTTTGGATAACAACCTTATCAATATTATGAGTTAATGTCTCCGCTACTTCAATTAGACTTTTGTCTTCAATTTCGTCTTGAAGTTTTTTCATTTCAACACGCATGGGACTCAAATCCTGTTTTACGATATGTAGATTACCTGAAATCTTCCCAACCATTTGATCTCCAATCATCCAGATATAAGTGGGGTCCAGATCTAAACCCTTTATGATTAAAAGTTCAACATATGTACCATTTGATAGCTGTATCGGAATTTTTTTAGTTAGTTCAGCGGTACCTTGTGGATATAAATCAACGTATCCAGTATTAGATTCCAACAAGAGTTGGGCAAGAACTTCGTAAACTGCAGGCGAGCCATCATAACGAAAATAGAGTTTGTCACCATTAAAATTGCCTTGAGAGGTACCCATCAGATTTTTACTGCTTCCAGTGTTCTCCTCACTAAAGAAACTTTCATCAATAGCCACATTCAAATAATTGACGCCTTTTATACTTTGACCTGTTATAAAATTTTGATTATTCAGCGAAATCTCTTCCTTGTATTTAGGACCTCGGCCTCTATCGGTGTAGGTGTAATAATACCCAAAACTATGATCTGCAATTTGCCATTTTTCATAAGTTCCCGCTAGGTTATCCCGAAATACGACATCGTAAATGGTTTTGTCTAATGGATGCGATTGACTGAAGCCTGTCTGAACGCTGAATATTAAAAAAAATAGAATAATTGAATATTTCATAATTAAGGATTTAGGAAAAATAAGTTAGAAATTGATTTCAAAGGAGTGAATTAGAAGATCAAGACTTTAATGTTTCCCGAAAATACCTTAGCCAATTTTGTCCAAGAATTTTTTCAATATCTCCTGTGCTATATCCTCTTTTGTCTAATAATCTTGCCACGTGAAGATATCGATCAGTAGTATCAAGTTCGGGAATCCATGGTGGCCATTGCACTTTATAGGATGGTTTAAAACGAGTCAGTCGCGGCACGTACCAATTTTCACGCGTTGCTCCCGAAGCCTTTAGCCCTTGGATAGCAAAGTCTGAGGCCAATCCCACATGTTCAATCCCACCTACTTTAACAGCATGTTCTATATGATCAACATAAGTTTCCAAGGTAGTTTCTTCGCCTAAATTTGGCCCAATCATATAACCTAAAGAGATAATTCCCATCACTCCACCCTTGTCTGCCATGGCTTTAATCTGTTCATCTGATTTTGCACGAGGGTGATTTTTGTACAATGCTTCGCACATGGAATGATTGATAGACGCACCCATTTTACTGAATTTTATGCCATCGTCAGTAGTTTGCATTCCACAATGCGAAAGATCTATGATAATCCCAAGCTCATTCATACGCTCGACCGCCTCAATCCCAAAATCTGAAAGTCCAGCATTTGTGCGTTCAGTACAACCATCTCCTAATAAGTTACGCTCGTTGTAAGTTAATTGCATCCAGCGAGTACCTGCTTGATAAAGCGTATTTAAATTTTCAATTGAATTCTCAATGATGTTAGAATTCTGAAAACCTAGCATCACAGCTACCCTTTTCTCTTTCTTCGCTTGGATAAAATCTTCAGCACTTGTGGCCAATACTAATCGGTTGGGGTTTTCTTTTATACGGTTTTGCCATTCCTCTAAGTTTTTAAGTGCATTGGCTAAATTGCCCGTATCTATGGAAGCATTGAAACCAGTATATCCGGAATTTTTAAGGGCTTCGAAAGAATCTTCATTCCAATTGCGTGCAATTACCAACCCATCATGCACAATTGCTTGGTTATAAATCTTTTCAATATTCTCTGACATCACCTGTGAATTTGAATTACCAGAAAATATATCAACTAGCCCATTTGAATTTTTCGCAAGACTCTCCCCAGTCAAAAACTGTTCTGACAAAACTCCACCAAGTGTTAGAATTTTGACGAAATCTCTTCTTTTGATTTTCATGATTGATTCTTGGTTGAATTGAGATTTTACAACAAAATACAAACTACTGATTTTATTCAAATTTTTGATTCCGGTAAGCCTCAAAACGAAAAACCTTAGATTATTCTGACTTGCCTCAACCACTTTATTAACTTCACGGTAAATAGCTTTCCAATCTAGAATTGGAATCTGGGCTAAATCGTTTATTTAAGATGAATTAAATAAAAAAATAAAAATTAATCATTTGAAGTTATACGATCCTCATTCATAGTTTAATTTAATTAATCAATCATTTCTATTACTTTAACGCTTTGGTTAGAGCATAAAAGAATAGCATGAATACAAC
>NZ_JAHEBC010000443.1 GCF_024642405.1 Algoriphagus sp.
AACTACCGCTTTTCCTGTATGGGTTAACAAATGAGGACTTGCTGCAGAAGGTTTAATCACTGCACCATTTGGACAGAGATTTCCTTTCAAAACAGCTATTCCCGAATCTGGTTTGATGGGCTTTTCCATTGTTCCGATTAAATTTCGGTCATAGCATTCTGCTTTATTAATGTTCTCTCCGATGGTTTTGCCATTTACCGTTAAAGCATCTGTATGTAGATGTTTTTCCATCTCTTTCATGACGGCAGGAAGTCCTCCAGCATAAAAAAGATCTTCGACCCAAAATTCGCCTGAGGGCTGAACGTTTGCAATTAGTGGGATTTTTGAAGAGAAATGATCGAAATCAGTCAGATCTAATTCTACTCCAATCCGCTTTGCAATTGCAGTTAGGTGAAGAATAAAGTTGGTGGATCCTCCCAAGGCTGCATTGACCATTATGGAGTTTTCAAATGCTTTTCTGGTCAAAATCTTACTCATTTTCAGATCCTCATTAACCATCTCCACGATTCGCATTCCTGCCATATGAGCCAAAACTTTTCTTCTCGAATCTGCAGCGGGGATGGTCGCATTATCTGGAAGAGCCAAGCCCAAAGACTCGACCATGGCAGCCATGGTGGAGGCTGTTCCCATTGGGGCGCAATGACCCACAGATCGTGACATAGCAGCTTCAGCTTCTATAAAATCTTCTTGAGAAAGCTTTCCGGTTTTAAAATCTTCAGCAAAACGCCAGACATCAGAGGTGCCAATTTTCTTTCCTTTAAACCGGCCAACTAACATTGGACCGCCGGAAACTACCATAGCCGGAATGTCGACAGAAGCCGCTCCCATGACTAATGAGGGTGTGGTTTTATCACATCCACACATTAAAACTACTCCATCCATTGGATTGGCTCGAATACTTTCTTCCACGTCCATGCTTGCCAGATTTCTGAAAAGCATGGCTGTTGGTTTAATGGAGCATTCTCCCAAAGACATCACAGGGAATTCCAAAGGAAAACCTCCAGCCTCCCAGATACCTCTTTTAAGGGCTTCTGCGAGATCTCGGAAATGGGCATTACAGGGGGTAAGTTCTGACCAGGTATTACATATCCCGATGACGGGTTTGTCTCCTTCAAAAAGATGATGAGGAAAACCTTGGTTTTTCATCCAAGATCTATAAATGAATCCGTCTTTTCCGGTTCTACCATACCATTCTTGGCTGCGGAGTTTTTTCTTAGTCATAGGTTATTTTGGCAAATGAGATCAAAATTTACCAAAAATTTTCTGAAGGAAAGGAAGTAAAGAAGAATGAGGGGAAATTAATCGTTCAATTGGCTAATTACTTTTTCAAGAGCCTTAAGATCAATGGTAAAATCTGAGGTAATGGAATCAGGAGTATCTCCTTGATTTAAAGTGTAGTAGTATTTTAGACCCAGTGCATTCGCTAAATTGAAATAACAATTTGTTTTAGAGTCTTCCTGATTTCGAAGTTCTATTACTTCGCTGTCTTCAGGAAGAAAGATCATATTGGTTAGGGCGGCGCCGTGAAGAGAAACTAATGTCTTTGTTTCTGACATTAAGGAAATTTGTTCTTTTAGATTGAGTTTTTCAGTATAAAAAATTTCAAAACCATGTTTGATCATTAAGAGCTCCACATCTACTTCATTATGTGTTTTTCTTTTGGGAGCATATTTTCTACTGATATAAATTTTTCGATTTGGTTTTTTTTCTGACTGAACGCTTAATTTTTTACGGGTTAATTGGGTTAGATCAACATTAAAATTTGGAAAAGTGGCTGTTCTAGGTGTCAGTACCAGATTGTCCACAAGAAGATTTTCATTGGATTGGTAAAAGATAGCTTTGACATTAAGGATTTTAAGGCTTTCAGATACATAAGGAAGATGTCTGTAGGAATCATGGAGAATTACCTGGTTTGATATACCCGTATTTAATCCGATCCATAATCTGGGAAGACAGTCTGTCATCCAATGAAAATAATTGGCACTCCATTCATCTTTTATCCAGATAGCGTGAGGGATTTTTCGCCATTTTTTGAGAATACAGTGAGCAATTCTTTTCCCTACTGGCAAGATTCCCAATGAATTCACATGCGTGTGAGTGGTGTAAAAACTCATATGTGAAGGGGAGAATACTGTGTCCTGTAGGATAATAGACTTTTCTAAATGAAGGATTGGATGTATTTTGAATCTGCATTCATAATCTCCTTCAAACAACTTTTCATCTTCAGGTAGAAGATTTAAAGGTGGATTTCTCTTGATGTAAATTTCCTCCAACAAAGCCTAAATAATATTGAAATGAAAAAGATTTCCACCCGACTTTTGGTGTCGGGTAGACTTTATGAAATTCTTTCGATTTCTGCTCCTAAAGCATTCAATCGCTCATCTATAAATTGATATCCTCGATCAATTTGTTCGATGTTATCTATGATTGAAGTTCCATTAGCAGAAAGCGCAGCTATTAATAATGAAACTCCGGCTCTAATATCAGGGGAAGTCATTCGGATTCCTTTTAAAGGATATTTTCTATCCAAACCGATCACTGTAGCCCGATGAGGATCACACAAAATAATCTGTGCACCCATATCAATTAATTTATCTACAAAGAACAATCTGCTTTCAAACATTTTTTGATGTACAAGTACAGTGCCTTTTGCTTGAGTTGCAGTAACCAAAACTATACTTAGTAAGTCTGGGGTAAAACCAGGCCAAATTGCATCTGCTACCGTCAAAATCGAACCATCAATGAAGGTTTCAATTTCATAATGTTTTTGAGCTGGAATAAAGATATCGTCACCTCTGATCTCCAACTTGATCCCCATTCTTCGAAAAGTCTCTGGAATGATT
>NZ_JAHEBC010000005.1 GCF_024642405.1 Algoriphagus sp.
CTCCCGAAGCAAATGTCAAGGCCGAGCCACTAAGTCCAAGGTTTCTTAAAAATTTTCTTCTTTCCATGATTTATACCGTTACAGTTTTTCCAGGAATCGCATGTGGATAGAACCCATCAGCATCAGGGACCAACTTAGGAGTTGCATCCCAAGCTAAGGTATCTGGGAAAAGATTGATTTCGGAGTTAATAGCTTCATCCATGGTTATTACTTTCCCAGAATATGTAGCGTATCTTCCTAAAATCGATGTCATGGTACTCCTAGCTCCATTTTCAGCATCAGCGAATTTGTACTCTCCATTTACAAGTGCAGCCCAAAGTTCATTATGCTCTTGCTGATAAGGATTAACATTATTTTCTCGATCATGCTCATAAAGTTTTTTACCGGTATAATCTGTTAAGACCCCATGGTTTCCTGCACTTAAATAAGCTGTTCCTTTTGTTCCTTGGAATGTTTCATCAACACGATTCGCAGCACCAGGGAAGTGGCGACATTCACTGTGAATCACCGTTCCATCTTCATAAGTAAATTGAACGGTGTGATGATCGAAAATTTCACCAAATTCTTTTCCTGTTCTTACCATTCTTCCTCCAGTACCTTCTGCTTTAATAGGATATCCTTTCTTCACCCAATTTGCAACATCAATATTATGCACGTGTTGTTCTGTGATATGATCTCCACAAAGCCAATTAAAATAATACCAGTTCCTCATCTGATATTCCATCTCAGTTTGCTCAGGTTTACGTGGTCTTACCCAAACGCCTCCGTCATTCCAATAAACTTGACCCCCTATAATATCACCAATTTCTCCAGCATGAATTTTTGCAATAGTTTTTCTATAATTATCCTGATAGTGACGCTGTAAACCTACTACCACATTCAGTTTTTTTGCTTTCGCCTCTTCAGCAGCTTTCAAAACTTTACGTATCCCTACCGCATCCGTCGCCACAGGTTTTTCCATGAAAATCTGTTTTCCTTGTTTTACCGCTTCAGTAAAATGATCAGGTCTGAAACCTGGAGGTGTGGCCAGGATAACAACATCAGCTTCGGCTATAGCATTTTTGTAAGCATCGAATCCAACAAACTTTCTATCTTCTGGAACATCAACTTTTTCAGCTCCATATTTATCTAAAATTGGCTTTAAACTTCCATCCAATCTATCTCTAAAGGCATCAGCCATAGCAACCAGTTTAATTGGATGTCCTGTTTCCATTGCTTGGAATACAGCTCCTGTTCCTCTACCTCCACAACCGATTAACGCAAGTTTTAGATGGGTTTCAGGAGCAGCATATGCACCGGGAATTACGAAAGAATTAGCAGCAAGTACCCCACCAGTAGCTAGCGCAGATGTTTTAATAAAATCTCTCCTTGTGTTTTTCATAGTTTTGTCATTTTAGGGTTAATAGTCCGCAATTGGTGCTGCGGTATAGTAAGCATTAATTTCTTCTGGACTTGGAGGATTAAGTGGACGAACTAATCTTAAACCTATAAAAGGAGCCTCTGGAAACCACCATTGGCTTTTTGGTATTTGAGGATCCAATTGTTTCCATTTGGGATCATTGAAAAATCTTTTTGCCGAACTAATCTCTTCAGCTGGAGTTTTGAAACTTCCGCCTCTGACAGTTCTTGGATATAAAGATTCTGCGGGATTTAATGGGTTATTCGCAGGGGAGTTTTTATAAAATTCTGGATCATACTGATCTGCTGTCCACTCCAAGACATTGCCATAAATATCATAAAGGCCCCATGGGTTAGGCTTCTTTTTCGCCACCATTTGGGTCATCCCATCACTATTTTCTGCTGTCCAGGCGTACACATCTAAATTAGCAGAATCGTCTCCAAAAAAATACTTCGTATTTGTTCCTGCTCTTGCTGCATATTCCCATTCAGCTTCTGTTGGGAGTCTATAAAAAAATCCGGTTTTCAGATAAAGCCAATGGCAAAATTGAATAGCTCCATATTGAGTCATTCCAATGGCAGGTTTATGTTCTTTACCCATTCCAAAAGTCATATCCAGATATGGTAAACTAGGCCGAGTTAATCCATCAACAATTTCTCCTATGGGCTCTTCAGAAATCGCTAATTCATAATTTTTATCTAAAAACAATTCGAAAGCATCCCATGTGACTTCATGTGTCCCCATCCAAAATGGATCTACTTTAACTTTATGAACAGGTTTTTCGTCAGAATTTAGACTTGAAGATGACCCCATTTCAAAAGTACCTCCCTCAATAGGAGTCATATCGAAGGTGACCGGAGTTCCAGGAATTTTTTGACTATATGCCTCAAACAATGGCTTTTCAATTATATAAAACGCCAAAAGACCGATTAGTATCACCGGGACAACTACTCTTTTCATTATAATAGGACTGGAATAAAATTAGAAAGTAAATTAATCAGTAATTTTTTAAAAACACTTAATCTTTTGACGAAAGGAAAGAATAGGATAAAACCCCACTGTCTTTTACCAAAAAAAGCAATTTGTTATCGATAATCTTACTATTTCTGATATCTCCTTTTACTGATATTCCGGAAGTCACTTTGGTTTGATAGGTAAAATCGCCCTTGCCATTACCTAAAAATACCATGACGTGATTAGCATCATATTTTCCGTACCTAAGTTTTGTTTGGTTCATATTACCTGCCAAAATCAAATCTTTATAGCCATCTGAATTTAAATCCTGATATATACTGGTAAAGACCGGAGAGAACTGTGCTTGAAGTGGCAAATCTTTCTCCTCATATTTACCAGTTGGACTTCCGACAAATAGAGTTGTCTTGAGTCGGTTTATATAAATTTTCTTAGAGCCTTCTCTTTCTTCTGGCGTAAAAATATCATCTGTCTTTACAGAAGCGAAAGATTTAAAATCTAAATATCTTTTTTTAAGGAAATTAACTTGCCCCAATAACTCGTCTCGACTAACTGTTGGATATCTATTAGAACCTATGAAAGAACTCAATATGGCATCAATGGATCCATTGCCATCAAAGTCTTTAAAAAGTAACTCTGCTGGTTTTTCATCCGATACCCTCAATTGAGAATTCAACCCTAAATTTCCTGCTAAAATATCTAGACTTCCATCCCCGTTAAAATCATCTATGGATAAATTATTCCAAAAACCAACTTCCATTTGATCAAAGTAATCGGAAGTCACATCTTTTAATTTCCCCTCTAAATTGCCAAATACTTGGATTGCCATAGCTTCCCCAACTACAACCAATTCTCCATTACCATCTCCATTCAAATCTGCAACTTCAGCGTCAGTTACCATTCCTAAATTCTTTAATTCAGGTGCTAAAGTTTCTGTTTGGTCTGAAAATTTTCCATTCCCGTCATTTATCAAAACTCTCGACCCTGGAGACAAAGGATATTGACCGGGAATTATGCGCCCTCCTACGAATAAATCGAGGGCTTCATCTCCATTTAAATCAATGGTTACAACAACTCCAGTAGAAAAATTTTCAGCAGGCAATGCATTTACCGCAAAAGAAAACTTTCCTTTTCCATCATTGAGGTACAATCTATCTCTTAGCCTTGAATCATTTTCCTGGAAGTCATAAACACCTCCACTACTTACGTAAAGATCAAAATAACCATCTCCATTTGCATCGAAAGAGATGGCGTCGGAATCTTCGGAGGTACTTGCTTCTTGGAATGCTGTTGAGTCGACTTTTGAGAAATTTCCAGTCGAGTTCTGGAAATAGATCCTCCCACTAATACCCACGCCTCCTCCGATAAATAAATCTTTTTCTCCATCTCCATTAAAATCTTGGGCTACAAAAGCCTTTCCGTTTCCTGAAATGGAATTGGTCAAAAGAGGTTGTCTTTTAAAATCATTAATGGTTTTTCCTTCAGGAATTGATATTTCTAAGGAAGCATTAAATAACTGGGAAGGTGAGGAATTACCAAAAGCAGAATTTTTGCCTGCGTCAGATTGATTTAATTCCAAGAATTGATTAGTAGGAATATCCGTTTCTATGGTCAAAGTTCCATCTGGCCAGGTCACTATCAAGGAATCAATTTTGGATGCTTTACCTAGCCCAAAATGCAAAATTGGCGAAACGGAAGACTGAAATCCTCTATGGATATTTTGCTCTAAAAATTGAGTTATGCCTTGATTATAAAGCTTGACAGATGCACCAAGGGCAAGGGTGTTTTTATCATTTCCAATCAATCTTACTTTAAGATAATTAGTTTGGTCTTTTTCTATGCTTTGGTTTTGATATAGAAAGGCTTTTGAATTGATGTTATTGATGACCAAATCCAAATCTCCATCATTGTCAAGGTCTGAGTATGCAACTCCATTACTATTGGCTGGCTGGCTTAATCCCCAATCTTTTGTGACATTTTCAAAGGTCAGATTATTATTATTTCTATAGATATAATTTGTCAAATTCGAAGAAGGCATGTTTTTCACCATGTTTAATAGATCCTCCCTTTTCAATTTACCTCCTGATGTCTGAACGTAATTATCCATGTATTTGAGGAAATCCATATTGTTATAATCTCTCAAATACCCATTACTGACGAACAAATCCTTCCAACCGTCATTATCAAAATCTGCAAACAAAGATGCCCAGCTCCAATCGGTATTTGAAATACCGGCAACTTGGCCAATTTCATAAAATGTCCCATCTCCATTATTGACATGAAGCATATTTCTCATGTATTGATGATGAAAGCCTTTTTTGACATTTAAGTCAAATATTTCATAATTATCAGGAGCCAAAAGCAATTTTTGTCTTGTATTATCTTCCGGCATCATATCCAAAGTCATGATATCTACCAATCCATCATTGTTGATATCAGCTATATCATTTCCCATGGAAAAATTAGAAACATGATCAATCATTTCCAGAATTTGATCTTTAAAAGTACCGTCCTTTTGATTTATATAAAGGTAGTCTGGAATCGTATAATCATTCCCGATATAAATATCCGGCCAGCCGTCTCCATTAATATCAGAAATAGCCAAGCCTAAACCATAAGACAAACTTGAACTGGAAATCCCAGCCTTTTGAGTTATTTCAATAAACTTACCATTCGTATTTTCAAAGAGTTGTGGACCCGCTTCATGTTTTTCTTTGAGAGCAGACTTAGTCACAGCCACATCCAGTATTTGTGTTGATTTAGTATTATGATTTAGTAGGAAAAGATCAACATCTCCATCATTGTCAAAGTCAAAAAAGCTTGCAGATGTACTCGGGGAACCTGAAGCGATTCCATATTCATCTGCCATTTCTTTAAATAAAGGGATACCATTTTCATCATTCCCCTGATTGACAAACAATTGATTTTTTCGCTTTTCAGGAATCAGATTTCCTGAATAACACAAATAAATATCAAGTTTATTATCTCCATTTATATCGACAAAAGTTACTCCAGTCTTCCATGGACCAGATCTTCCCACTGTTTCTGATATTTTCGATACTTCTTGAAAACGAAAAGATCCTTGATTCAAATAAAGCTGATTGCCGGAAACGTTAGCCGAAAAATAAATATCCTCAAATCCATCTCCATTTAAATCCCCTACTGCAACACCTCCACCATTATAGAGGTATTCGTACATCAGTACATTTAAGTTGAGGGATTCGTTTAGTGTGTTTTGAAAATTAACACCTGAGAAATTAGGGTCTATAAGCTTAAAGAGTGGTGGAGTTGTTGGTTCTTGGACTTTTTCAACTTCTGGTTTATTCGAACAAGAAAAAAAAATAGAGAGGGCTACTAAGGTAATACTGGGTACTAATTTTTTCATAACGGTATTAAAAATCCAAGCCACCCAAATTGAGTGGCTTGGAAATTTAAGAAACTTATTCGAATCCAGGGTTCTGAATCAGATTAGTGTTTCTGTTTAATTCATCCCTTAGAATCGGGATATAATACATCTTGTCTAGCCAAGTTCGATTTTCCTTACCTGGATCGATGTCCACGACTTTATAAACATAATTATAAAGTTCAGGATCATATCTGTAAACAGATACACTTGCACCTGGCTTCAAAGTACCTGTAATACTAATTGTATTAGCTTTTCTTCCAAGAGTTATATTTGCTATCATCCAACGACGAGCATCATGATATCTCTGCTCTTCATAAGCCATTTCAATACGTCTTTCGTTTCGGTAATCTTCTACTAATTCAAATCCACTTGAAGTCAATGCAGGCTGTCCCACTCTAAATCTGATTTGGTTTAACCATGCTCTAGCCTCATCTTCTTGACCAAGCTCAAGAGAAGCTTCCACATAATTCAAAACAGCTTCAGTATATCTTAAGATAGGCCATGGAACTTCTTGCCAAGTATTCTGGTCGACAATAGATGGATCCGGATCAACGAATTTTCTTATATAATATCCAGTATAGCTACCATTCCAATCCTCAATAGAACTATTTCTAGTATCTAAACCAAAGTGAGTTACTTTAGCTCCGGAGGCATCAGTTACCTCATAGGTACCAGTTTGAATTTGTCCTAATGGATCTTTTGGTTGATTTGCAGAAGATCTTGGCTTCCATTGAGCTCCATCGTATAGAATAGAAGCATAAAAACGAGCATCACGATTTTCGTATGGATTTGCTGCATGCTCAGGGTTATTCCAGTCAAACAGAGTACCATCCATCATTTCATAATCATCCACCAATAACTGTACCGGGCTATTTCCTGCCCAGTTATTATACCCATTTGGGCCATTGAACAATCCTTGACGTCCGCCATTCTCTAATTTAGCATTGATGAAATATCTTGCCATAATCAATTCATTCTCACCACCATTTCTTGAAAGTGAATTATTGATATAATTTTGAATGCCTTGTTCATGAGAAACTGGCTCAGAAAGTCCATATAGGTTTCCAGATGCTTTATCGAGAACTGCTTTAGCAGCGGCCTGAGCACGTTGCCATCTTTGAGTTCTATCACCACTAGGGTAAGCAAGTAAATCCAAATCAGAAAAACCTGCTAACAAAGAAGAATTTGCAGAAGCAGTAGGACCATCATGTAAGTCACTCGCAGCATACAACAATATTCTCGACTTCAGAGCAAGAGCTGCCAATTCAGAAGCTCTTCCTGCAGCCATGGATTTTCCAGCTAATAATGAAGCAGAATCGTCTAAGTCAGAAACGATAAAATTGATAGTTTCTTCCCAAGTATTTCTTGGCGCCTCATAGGTTTCCTCTCCTAGGCCATATGGTCTGTCGATTAAAGGAATTCCACCATAGTATCTAGCCAACTGGTGATAATAATAAGCTCTCATAAATTTTGCTTCACCAAGAAGTCTGTCAACAATTCCCCCATCATTCGGAAATTGTGGTTCAGATAATTCTTCTATAGCAATGTTAGCTCTTCTGATGTAGCTATACATATTGCCCCAAAATATAGTGTTGTTTACCCATCCATCATCTGCTGAGTTAGTTCTCGCTTCTGTAATGGTAGTAATCCCACGACCTGGGTGAGTAAAAATGGCTTCATCAGTTAGTGAAGCAAGCATTTGCTCATCAAAACCACCATTTCCAAAACCTTGGTAGATTCCAGTTACAAAAGCCTCAGCTAGTGCTGGATCACTCCACACTGCTGCCTGAGATACTTCCCCGAGGGGATCAGTATTCAGGAAATCATTATTACAGCTTAGCATGGTAAAACATGCTGTCAGCATTATTACTAAATGTTTTAAATTATTTTTCATGTTGTCAAGTTTTAGAATGAAACAGAAATACCAGTGTTGATAACTCTAGCCTGTGGATAATATTGACCAGTTGCATTACTAGATTCTGGATCATAGACTTTTAACTTATCCCAAGTCAATAAGTTTAAACCGTTTACATAAATTCTTGCATTTCTTACACCAATTTTCTCAGTAAGAGTCGCTGGAATATTATATCCAATCTCCAAGTTTTTCAATCTTAAATAATCAGTTTTTCTGAACCAATATGTATTGCCATTAGAGTAATACTGATCCGATCTGTTAGCGATTCTTGGATCGGTACTGCTAGGATTATCGATTGTCCATCTGTTTTCATAAATATCTAACAAATAGTTACCGATGTTTCCTGATTCTCCAGCACTAACATATTGTCTTGCTCCCAATGCTCCTTGGAATAAGATTGCCAAATCAAATCCTTTGAAGTTTGCCGAGAAATTCAATCCGCCCTGGAATGTTGGAATATTATTCTGGTCCATTCTCACTCTGTCATCAGGAGTAATTTTCCCATCACCATTGTAATCTTCATACTTCATATCACCTGGACGTAAAGCATTAGTAATTGCGGTATAGTCAATAGTCTCAGAATCAATATCCTGCTGATCGCGGAAAACACCAGCATATTGGTATACCAAGAATGTATTCATTGGACTACCGGTTGATTGCTGCCATTCTGGAGCTCCTGGAGACTCATCCCAGAAAAGGATACTGTTCTTAGCATATCCACCATTTACACTGACAGAATACTGGAATTCACCTTTTCCACCTCTTAATCCAAGGTTCAAGTCAAATCCTTTGTTTTCAACTTCTCCAATATTTTCTGCCGGTAAGGAAAGACCTGTACTTTGAGGAACTGAAGCATTTCTTTGCCAAAGAATGTTTGTTCTTTTGTTGTAGAACAAATCGAATTCGAAGAACACTTTACCTTGTAAAAACTGACCCTCAAAACCTAAGTTAGAGTTATTTGCAACTTCCCAAGTAACTGCCTCGTTTGGAACTCTAGTTTCAAAAAGAGTTTTAGTTTCAGCTCCACCAATAATGTATGAACTAAATCCATAAGTGGATAAGAACTGATATTCAGCAATCTGATCATTACCTAGCTGACCCCAAGAACCTCTAACCTTGAAGAAATCAAATGTTCCACCTAGTGAGTTTTTCCAGAAATTCTCTTCAGAAACTACCCAACCCAACATAATGCCTGGGAAGAAACCAAATCTGGTATCCTCAGGAAAAATGTAAGAACCGTCATATCTCCAAAGAAATTCTGCAAGATATTTTTCCTTGTAGTTATAAGCTACTCTACCAAAGTAATTCAATCTAGCGCGGTTGAATGCTCCACCACCATTGTCTTTTTGTAAATCACCTCCAGCAAACATCTGGTCAATTGCTGTTGAAATAAAGAATCTTCTGTATGCATTAAAGTTATTTCCTTCTACAGTTTCTTTGTTAACACCAGCAACCACGTTTAATGTATGATCTTCACCAAACTTCTTATCGTAATTAAATACACCCCCTAAAAGAATGTTCAACTGGTTGCTATTAGACTCTCTAAGTCTTGGTTCAGCAGGACCTCTTTTACTTGGTACCAAAACAGGAGTTACGCCATCTGGCTCAAAACCGTTACCTAATTGGTATAAAGTCCATGGAATCTCCCATCTTTTTGTAGTTTGGATATACTTATCGATAGCTGCTGTACCTGTAAATTTCAATCCTTCTATTCCAGGAATCTTAATTTCTAAATTTCCTGTGGTCTGAATGTAATCTCTCTTATCACGGTCATAACCAGTTTGGTTTGTAGTAATTACAACTGGATTTTCACCGTTTTCGATATCTGGTCCAGGTTTGCCATTTGGCCAATAAGCTGGCTGATTTGGTTTACCTCTCATCTGCATACGGAAGATAGCGCCTGCTCCTCTGGTAGGGAAGAATCTATATTCCTCTCTAGCCACAATGCCCAAGCCAACTTTCACATACTTATTGACATTCGCATCCAAGTTGATTCTGAAATCATACTGCTTGTATCCTGTTGCTGCATCTTTATAATATGCATCTTGATTTTGATAACCTAAAGAAGTCAAATACTTCACATTGTCACTACCACCAACCAATTGCAAGTTATATCTGCTTTGAGGTGACCAGTTCTTCAAGGTCGCGTCATACCAATCGGTATTTGGATAAAACCAAGGATCAGAACCATTTCTGTATAGTTCTAATTCATCAGGAGAATATGGTGCAGAACGAACCTGACCATTTGGCCTAACATATTCGCCACTTTGCTTATATGCCTCATTCGCAGCATCCCATTCTGAAGTTGGCAATGCGTAAATATCCAAGTCATTTAACATTTCTGCATATTGAGCAGCATTGGCCAAGTCAGGAACTACTGTAGGCTGGGCCCAACCTTGATTTGCTTGGAACGTTAATTCTGGAGCTCCAGAAGCACCTCTCTTTGTAGTAACCAAGATTACACCATTAGCAGCTCTGGAACCATAAATAGCAGCAGAAGCATCTTTCAATACAGAAATGCTCTCGATGTCATTTGGGTTAAGTCTTTGAAGACCACCGGCTCTGTCGGGAATACCATCGATTACAACAAGAGCCTCATTATTACCTAAGGTATTGCTACCTCTGATTCGAATGCCGGATCCATCATAACCTGGCTCACCAGATCTGTTTACCGCTACCACACCTGCCATTCGTCCGGCAAGAGAGTTTGATAAGTTCATTGCAGGAGACTTGACAAGATCTTTACCTTTTACGGTAGCCACCGAACCGGTAATAGTCTCTTTCTTTTGCTCACCATAACCTACAACAATAACCTCTTCCAAAGATTTGGTATCAGGTACTAAAGTAAGGTCAAAAGAAGTTCGTTCTCCGACAGGAACTTCAAGTGTGGTAAATCCTATAAAGGACAATACAAGTGTAGCATCTGATCCAGATACATTTACTCTAAAATTTCCATCTATGTCTGTAACTGTACCTACTGTAGTACCTTTCACTAAAACGGAAACACCAGGAAGGGGCAAATTATCCTCCCCTGAAATCACGACTCCAGACACCTCCCGGGTCTGTGCCATTACTGAGCCCATAATGCCCAGAAACATTAAAAATGTTAAGCCAAAAAGCTTAAATCGAGTAGAGTTTTTCATACACGGTTATTGGTTTGGGTTGCACTTATAAAATTAACTATTAAAGTTGTCATTAAATCTAACCAATTTCTCACTGAATATTTTTGAATTCTGACTGTATTTTATCGCATTCAATCGATTGCATGGCTATAAAAAAGAGAAAATTGTGTTTTTTTACAGAGGAATTGGATTTTCGAAATAATAGAATTTTTTCATTTTTATTGAATCAAAAATCAAATCTATTTTTTAATTCATTATTGTTAAAAAATCTTATTTATTTTTATCAAATCCTTAAAAAGTTTATTTCGAAATTATTTTTAAAAACATTTTTCAAATGTAATAGTTACAATCTGTCAACTACTTTTTTCTTAGGAATTCTTAGTGACCACATTCCCCTCAATTCTCCCATTTTATAACCTTTTGCGTTATCTTCAGGGTAAAGATTCTCTAATGCATTTAAAACCGGATCAGAAATCTGAGAACCAGGTTCACCATGGCAACTCAAACAAATACCTCCGGGAAAAATAATCGCTTTAGTGTATAAATAGACTTCTCCGTTTTCAATTTTTTGAATATTGGGTTCACTTTCTAAACCATTTTCAGCATTGTAAGCATATGCATCCAAAATGGGAGATTCTTGAGAATCTGGATAATTATTTGAGTTTCTATTTTTGGTTGAAACTCTCCGAATTAAAATGTCCTCTGAAATATTAGTTATCTGACTTGCATTTTCCTTACAAAATTCGATCGCATGAGGCATCCCGCCTTCTTCTATCGCTTTTTGTAGATTTGTGATCAAATTTTCTTGTGCAGATTTACTGATAGAATCACCCCAGATCATAGCTTCCTGAATAATTTCAACCTCAGTTAACCTCTTTATTTCCATATTCTTATTTACCTCATCAAAGACCTCTTTCGATACCCTTTCTCTTGGACCGCATGAAATAATGATAGATACCAAAAGGATATAAGTATATCTGTTTTTCATATTTATTTAAATTCTACTGTATTAAAAGTACAAATCATTAACGGATTTTATTTAATTCAACCCAAAAAGTCATAATCAACAAAAAGACATTTTTTACTTCACTTTGCTAAGAAAGGATTTAGCGTATTTTTGTTTTATAACTTGCATTAACTCTATGCGGAAGCCTTTTTTCTTTTTTATCATTTATCTCTTTTTGGGCAATTTACTTTTTGGGCAAACTTGGCAAAGAATGCAAAGTTGGGGATTGGATTTAGAATCAGTTACTTGGGTAAATACTTTAGTGGGATTTGCTGCGGGTGAAAACCTACTTATAAAAACATCAGACGGAGGATTAACTTGGCAAGAAATTGATATTCCAAAAATTAGCCGCTTAAACAAGATTAAATTTTGGGATGAGAATCTGGGTTTTGCTGTAGGAGTAGATGGAATTGTTTTAAAAACAAGTAACGGAGGAGGTCAATGGAGTCAAATCAATAGTCCAACAGATTCGGATTTATTTAGCATTTCATTTATTGATGAGAAAAGCCTGATCATAGTAGGAGAATCCGGTGGAATATATAAATCTCTGGATTTAGGGACATCTTGGAAGTCCATCGCTTCTTCAGTTAATTCCTCGCTCAATGAGATTTTGTTTTTAAATACCGAACAAGGATTTATTGTGGGCAATAATGGTGCATTATTGACAACAATTGATGGAGGCAATAGCTTTTCGAAAAAAAACCTACCAATTACTAACAACTTAAATTCAATAGCTTTTTCGAGTGATTTAATAGGATATATAGTAGGAGAATCAGGAATTGTTCTCAAAACTGAAGATGCCGGTATCAATTGGACGACCTTAAATTCTGGGGTAACTGTAGAATTAAATCAAATTGATATTAGTCTTATTGATCCGAGAATCCTAGTAATCATAGGAGATCAGGCAACTTCTATTAAATCAACTAATTCTGGAGTTTCATTTTCTAAAGCAAACCTTGGAGCCGGAAATACTAGGAATTTAAAAAGCCTTCAATTCATTCCAGGAACAAATCAAGTTACTGCTGTTGGACAAGATGGCTATTTAATTAACTCAGCAAATGCAGGGACAAGTTGGGCAACTAAACTGGCTGGTTATAGAAATAACTTTAGTTCTATTGATTTTAAATCTGATAGAGTTGGTTTTGTTTCTGGACAAAATGGTTCTTTTTATTTTACTTCAAATGGAGCTTTGTCTTTGGTTGATCGATCCTTACCTGAGATAAAAGATATTGAAAACATAGATTTTTGGAATACTAGCTTTGGATACGCTGCTAGTAAAACTGGCCAAATGTTTAGGACTGGTAACTCCGGAAGAACCTGGATATCGGTGCCTGCAGAAACAACATATGACATAACTGGCTTTTATTTATTTGCACCCTCTGTATTATACATTACAGGGACTAATGGGTATATAGCACGATCTTTTGATTCTGGAGTTACCTGGGATTCCAATATTGCCACAAATACCTCAGAAAATTTGAAAGATGTCACCTATTTTGATTTTCAAGTAGGTTTTGCAATTGGTGAAAAAGGACAAATTAGCTGGACAAATGGTGGTAATATTTGGGAAAACCTTCCCAAACTAACTGACAAAAATCTCAATTCACTTTCAAAACTAGATTCTAGCACAGCGATAATTGTAGGGGATGGAGGAGTAATTCTAAAATCTGTCGACCAAGCAAAAACTTGGAGGCTTATCAATTCTGATATTACAGAAAATCTAAATTCAGTTGATTTTTGGGATGAAAATATTGGAATTATTGCGGGTGACAACGGCTTAACCCTTCAATCAAAAGATGGAGGAGAAACCTGGCTTCAGATTAAAAGTGGAACCAAAAGGAATTTAAATTCAATAAGCATGGGAAATTCGCTTGTAGCTTTTGCGGCAGGCGATGATGGAACTCTTTTGAACTACACCTGCATCACACCTCCTGGAATCAGCGAAATTTCCGGAGAAACAAATGTCTGTTTAGGGATATCATCCTATTATGTTGAAGACACTAATATTACCGGTTCACAGATAGTCTGGAGAGTAGATGGCGGTGAAATTATCTCTGGGCAAAGTACCAATTCCATAGTGGTAAACTGGACGGAAATTGGAAGGCAAGGAGTATTTGTAAGCCGTCAAAACTTTTGTGGAAATGGTGAAACATCTGCTTTAGAAGTAGAGGTGTTAACAAAACCAAATAATGAAAAAGAAATTCAAGGACTTGGTTCAGTTTGTACCAATTTAAATGAAACTTATTCTTTACCCTTGGAAGCAGGAGTTGTTTATAATTGGCAGGCCGAAGGTGGAGAAATAATTTCCGGGCAAACCAGCTCAGAAGTGCTTATCCAATGGAATGAAGTTGGTGAAAAAATACTTACTGTGGTTTTAGAAAACAGTTGTGGAGAATCCACTCCCATCATCAAAAAAATAAACGTAAGTGCTCCTCCAGACCAACCAAGTGCGATTTTTGGAGAAAACCAACTTGGAATTGGAGAATCTTTTTATCAGGTAGAAAATATAGAGGGGATAAATTACTATTGGGAAATTAGCGGGAATGGAGGAAGTATTCTTTCTGGCCAGGGCACTAATATTGTTCTTATCGAGTGGTTAAATGAAGGAGATTTTCTATTAAAAGTCACCCCTCAAAATAATTGTAATAATGGCCCATCTAGTGAGCTAGAAATTAACGTGAATATTATAACTTGGGTAGAACCCAATACCGAAAAGGATTTAAAAATATTCCCAAACCCCAGTCGAGGGACCTTAACTATTTCATCTGAAAACCTTTCATTTTATAATGAAATAGTGATTTTAAATGCTTTTGGACAAGAGGTTTTTAAAAGAAATATTTTGGAAGGTCAATCCGAGATATTTATGACAGAACTTCCAAAAGGATTATTGTTGCTCAGGCTGAGAAATCAAAGTAACTCAGTTACCAAAAAAATAATAATCAATTAGAATTGGTTTAGGGATTATGTTCTCCTCTTACAATTACATATTGGAAAATATCACCAATCACTCCATTTTTAATAAACCCCTTTTTCAAAATTGCTTCTGGGATGTAGCCTGCTTTTTCCAATACATTCATTGATTGTCCATTGAAGTCAAAGATCTGGGCATACAATCTTTGTATATCAAATTTTTCAAAAATGTATTTGGTGTAAAGCTTCACAGCCTCATTTGCAATACCTTTTCCCCAAAATGGTTCTCCCACCCAAAATCCCAACTCCATGTTAGTCCTAAGCTCATCTTTGCCTCTTTCGGCTCCTATTGCTCCTGCTAATTTACCCTCAAATTCAATAGCAAAATTTTGGGGTGGATTGAACTTCTGATTATGCTCTATCCAATGTCTGGCATCGTGAATTGTATAAGGTTGAGGAAAACTATCCCTCAAATTCATCGCAATTTTCGGATTATTTGCAAGAGGGTAAAGTTGATGGAAATGTGACTCGTTCCAGGTCACTAAACTTATTTCTCTTTCTCCTGCGATATTCATAAAAGTTGTTTGATTTATTCTTCAAGATAATAGGCTTATCTCAAAAAAAATAAAATTGCTAAGATTATTAATGCAAACATCCTGCCTAATCTTCCATTCCGGAGGATTGCATCTTTTCGAGGTTTTCTGCCATACGCAATGCGGATATAAAATCCTCAATATGCCCATCCATGACATCAGGAAGATTATAAACTGTTTTATTAATTCTATGATCTGTAACTCTAGACTGCGAATAATTGTAAGTCCTAATCTTATCCGATCTATCTCCACTTCCTACCATAGATCTTCTTTGGGCCCCAACAGCTTCGTTATGTTTAGCTAATTCTATCTCATAAATTCTTGATCGCAAAACTTTCAACGCTTTTTCAAAGTTCTTAATCTGAGATTTCTCGTCTTGGCAGGTCACCACCAAACCCGTAGGAGCATGCGTCAAACGAACAGCAGAATAAGTAGTGTTTACAGACTGCCCTCCTGGACCTGAAGAGCAAAAAGTATCTTTCCTTACATCATTCATATCCAAATTTACTTCTACTTCGTCCATCTCAGGAAGTACCGCTACTGAGGCTGCAGAAGTGTGAACTCTACCTTGTGATTCGGTAGCGGGAACTCGCTGAACTCTGTGGACACCGGATTCATATTTGAGCATTCCGTATACATCAGCTCCTGATACGGTTGCAATTATCTCCTTATATCCACCTGCTGAACCAAAAGTCAAATCAAGAACGGTCAATTTCCAGCCTTGCATTTCGCAAAATCGCTCATACATCCTAAACAAATCACCAGCAAATATGGCGGCCTCATCTCCACCTGTGCCTCCTCGGATTTCCAAAATACAATCCTTAGAATCATTTGGATCTTTTGGTATCAACAATTGCTTCAAATCTGCTTCAAGGACTTCTTTTCTTTCTTTTAGTTCATCAATTTCAGCTTTTGCCATTTCCCTAAAGTCAGGATCTTTTTCTTTATCCAGGATTTCTTTGGAACTTGTAATATTTTGAAGAACCAATTTATATTCATCATAAACCTCTACAATCTTTTCAAGGTCTTTATATTCCTTAGTCAGCTTGGCGTATTTACTCATGTCTGCCATACTTTCCGGCAATACGATCAATTGGCCAACTTCTTCAAATCTATCTTTTAGGGCTTGTAATTTGTCCAGCATAATTTTTCTTTGCGATGCAAAAGTAGGGAAATTTATCGGTTGGCTGAAAACCAAATAAAAACTATAAATCAGGTTTTAAGTAGAGGAATTATACTCAATTGCGTTTTAGAAGCATGAAAACTATAAAAATTTCTTTTGGCATGATTCTTCTATTTTTTGCAATGGCTTGCGAAAATGAAGAGCCATTTAAAAACTGTGTAAATCCTGAAAGGATAAGAACAGGAGCTTGTACTCTTGATTATAGGCCAGTTTGTGGCTGTGATGGCAAATCATACGGAAATGCTTGCGAAGCCGATATGGCTGGAGTCATTTCTTGGACAGAAGGAGTCTGTAATTAAAAAAGGCTGCCCTTTAGGACAGCCTCTGGATTTATTCTACTGTAACAGATTTAGCAAGATTCCTAGGTTGATCTACATTACAACCTCTCATGACTGCTATGTGATATGAAAGTAATTGTAAAGGAACAACAGCGATCAAAGGAACAAAAGCTTCATGGATTGCAGGAATTTCAATCACATGATCGGCCATCCCTTTAACTGTCGTGTCCCCTTCGGTCACCACTGCTATCACTTTCCCTTTTCTTGCTTTCACTTCCTGAATATTGCTAACTACTTTTTCATAAGAGCTATCTTGAGTAGCAATAAATATCACAGGCATCTCCTCATCAATCAAAGCAATAGGTCCATGCTTCATTTCAGCGGCAGGATATCCTTCAGCATGGATATATGAAATTTCTTTAAGCTTTAAAGCCCCTTCTAAAGCAACAGGGAAATTATATCCTCTGCCTAAATACAAAGCATTTCGAACATCCTTGTACTCACTTGCAATGTATTTAATAGCATCATTTGATTTTAAGGCTTTTTCCACCTTAGAGGGTACAGATGCTAATTCATGAAGTAATTGGATATATCTACTTTCGGGAAGGGTACCTCTTTGATATCCTAACTTTAATGCCATCATAGCCAAGACAGAAATCTGTGCAGTAAAAGCTTTTGTTGAGGCAACACCGATTTCAGGCCCTGCATGGGTATAAGATCCAGCATGAGTAGCTCTTGGAATTGAGGATCCTACCACATTACAAACTCCAAAAATGGTCGCTCCTTTTGACTTTGCGAGCTCAATTGCCGCCAGAGTATCTGCAGTTTCTCCAGATTGTGAGATTGCAATAACAAAGTCTTTTTCACTCAATACAGGATTTCTATATCGGAATTCAGAAGCATATTCTACTTCCACAGGAACTCTTGCAAATTCTTCGAAAAGATATTCAGCAACTAGCCCGGCATGCCAAGATGTACCGCAAGCAGTAATGATGATTCTTTCGGCATTTTGGAATTTATTCATATAATCCCTTAAGCCACCCAGTACCAATCTTCCGGATTTCGCATCGAGTCTTCCTCTGAGGCAATCCGCAATAGATTTTGGTTGCTCATAGATTTCTTTTAGCATGAAATGCTCGTATCCTCCCTTCTCAATAGCTTCTAATTCCAGCTCTAATTGATTGATATAAGGATTGGTTTCTACATTTTCAATAGTTTTAACCTGAAGCCTATTGTTTCTGATAACGGCAATTTCATAATCATCCAAATAAACTACCTTATTGGTGTACTCAATAATTGGAGTAGCATCAGAAGCCAAAAAATATTCATCTTCACCAACACCTATTACTAAAGGAGATCCTTTTCTTGCCGCAATCAAAGTATCTGGTTCATCTTTGTTTATCAAAACTATTGCATAAGCACCTACTACTTTATGAAGTGCTAATCGTAAAGCCTCTTCTAAACTGCAATCATTATTTGCATAAATATCCTCTATGAACTTAATGAAAACCTCTGTATCTGTATCACTTTGAAAGTGGTATCCTTTCTTCTCTAAATCTTTCTTTAAAACTTCATAATTTTCAATGATTCCATTATGAATTATTGCCAAATGCTCTGAAGAAGAATAATGAGGATGTGCATTTACATCGTTTGGTTCTCCATGTGTTGCCCATCTTGTATGACCAATTCCGATCTTAGATTTCAAATTTCCACTCGCCTCTAAATGCTTTTCCAACTCAGAAACTTTCCCCTTCTTTTTATAAATACCGAGTCCATTTTCATCTAAAAGAGCAACCCCCGCACTATCATAACCTCTATATTCTAATCTCCTGAGGCCTTTAATTATTATAGGTAGAGCTTCTTGCTGTCCTACATACGCTACAATTCCACACATATTGAAAAATTCTTATTTGATTTTAAAACTTACGCAAATAAACATGAATCAGGCCAAAAAAAATAGCCTACTTCTTAAAAATTAAGAAGTAGGCCTTAGTCAATTTTTTAAATGAGTGATTACCTAATTTTTGAATAGATAATTTGAACCTTAACTTTATCTTTATCTACTTTAAATTGTCTTAAGGACTGTCTAAATGGGTCATTGTTCGTACCTAAAGCACTACTAATGTAACCTCCATATAGCAACCAATCCTTTCTTATAAGTTTACCACGGAAAATCGCGTTAACATGGGAGGTAATTAATTGACTATACGTATTATTCTCTGAATCAAAGTTTAAAGAAGCCGGGGCTGTAACATTAGGAACTTCGTCTCCATCGTCATTGATAAAAACCTGTGATTGTCCGTCCGCTTGAACAGTGAAGTAAACTGAATTTCTACTCTTTAAAAAACTATTGCTATCATCAGTGAAATAGATAGACAATGCTTGTGGTGGGTTCTGGTCTTCAGACAATGATTCAACTTCTCCAATTGATAAATTCACCTGATTAAACGTGATACCGGAAAGCGTATCCAAAAAGGCATCCAAAGGGCTTGTATCTAACTTTATCACCATCCCTAAACCAGACTTTAGGCCTACCATCGATCCTGTGGAATAATTTTTCTTAGGCTCAGTTACAACGCTTGTTGGTGTACCTGATCGATCACTATCAATACCACTAAAATATCTAGAAGAGGTAGTATTTATTTCATATAAAGTTGAACTAGTATCTCCAAGGTAATGATAATATGTGGCTATCCGAGTATTTTGACCTAACTCAATTTCTAGCGTGGTATTATCCCCTGCTCTTCCTTTAAAAGCCATCCCAGGTAAATATTCTCTAAATCGAAATAAATCTTCAAAATCCAATCCTCTTTTGATTTTGCCAAAAAGCTCTTCTCTAAATTCCTCGCTTATTTGAAGAGAAACGATAGTATCTTGAGCCTCCTCATAAGTAAATTCACCAGAGGCAATTGGCTCATTTTCATACTGCAGTCTATCAAAATTATAGTATGCAGTATCTAAAATTGGCTCAGTTAATCTATGGATTGATAAATACTTTGGCTGATCTAATTCTGTACCGTTTATACCTATTATCTCCACATCAAATAGCATAGAGTCAAGAAATGCTTCGGATTCTGGTCTTTCATCAGAGATATCTATATACAATCTAGAATATCCAGTCCCCTCAGTTTTTCCAAAATAGGCATCCTCTTCCACCCCAACGATCAAGTTACCTTTGTTGGTAGTATTGAACGAATCCAATAACACTACCTCAGCTGAAAACTCAATATCCTGGAAGAAAACACCAATTTGGTTATTTTCAGGAGCAAGTTCTATACCTACTGTGGCAGGGTCACTACAAGAATTTGTTAGAATAATGGACAAGATGGCCAAAAAGGCCAATTTAACCGGCGAGACTTGTGTAAATGCCGTAGAGCTCTTCATGAGCCTGTTCTTCTGCTTCGATGCTGATTTCAAACTTCTTGTCTTTTGAGAAATCCTCTATTAGTTGGTTCAATTTATCTGAAACTTCTCCGCCTTTAACTACCATGTCTGCATACTGCATACCCATGCTTATAAAGCCTTCAAAGTCTTTGCTTTTCAAAGGTGCTAAAATTGCGTCATCAATGTCCACCATCTTAACCTTGTTTAACAAATCATCGCCAAAGGTATGAGAAAATCCGTTGTTATATATCGCAAATACTGATTTAGTATCTTTGAACAAAGGCTCATTTTTGTAGGTAGTTTTCAAATACATTGGTATTAAGCTGGTCATCCAGTCGTTGCAATGTACAATGTCAGGAGCCCAACCTAATTTTTTTACTGTTTCGATAACACCTTTACAGAAGAAAATTGCACGTTCGTCATTATCTTCATAAAATTTCTGTTGCTTATCGTGGAATACACTTTTACGCTGGAAATAGTCCTCGTTATCGATAAAATAAACTTGAAGCTTTGCATTTGGAATTGATGCAACCTTTATAACTAAAGGCTTTTCCTCTTCGCCAACTGCAATATTGATCCCTGAAAGTCGAACAACTTCATGTAATCTGTTTTTTCTTTCGTTTATCAATCCGAATCTAGGAACCAAAATACGAATTTCCATCCCTCGCTCTTGCATAGCTTGAGGAAGTGATCTTAAGAAATTTGCTACTTCGGAAGTTTGGAGAAAAGGGTTGATTTCACTGGCAACGTAGAGAATACGTAGTTTTGACATGCTCTTTGGATTTTAGCGTTATTAGGTGATAAACAACGGCACAAAGATAATAAAAAAAGCCTTATAAGCCTTGTTTTTCTAAATATTAATCTAGTTTTGCTGCTATTTACCTATCAAACACCCTAATTCTGTGCAGGTATTCAAAAGTGGAACCGAATGGCAAAAAAGCTGGCTCCAGGCTCTTAAAACGAATAAAACAATAGGTTTTGTTCCAACTATGGGGGCACTTCATAAGGGCCATTTAGAACTCATTCGAGCATCCAAAAAATCAACTGATCTTACAGTAGTTTCCATCTTTGTTAATCCAATTCAATTCACCAATCAAGAAGATTTTGAGAAATACCCTGTTTTAACTTCTCAAGATTTAGAATTGCTTCAAAAGGAAAAAGTTGATTTTGTTTTCCTCCCAAGTCAAGAGTCAATTTATCCTGAAAAACCTATTTTAAATTTTAATTTTGGGAATTTAGAACGAGTCCTTGAAGGTGAATTTAGACCAGGACATTTTAGCGGAGTTGGAATAATCGTTTCTAAATTATTTAATATCATCCGGCCTAATATTGCTTTTTTCGGGCAAAAAGACTTACAGCAAGTAGCAATTATCAAAAAAGTAGTGCAGGATTTATCCTTTCCTTTAAAATTACATATTGTACCAACGATTAGAGAAAAAGATGGATTGGCCCTTTCTTCCAGAAATATGCGACTTTCCGTTCAAGAAAGAGAAAAGGCTTTAATTCTTTATAACAGTCTTGAATTTGCGAAAAATGAACTTTTAACTAACAAGGATTGGTTGGCAGTTCGGAAACAAATGATGCTATCATTTGAGGCAGAACCCTTAGCTAAATTGGAATATTTTGAACTTGTTCACCCAGAGACCTTCCAAGTTTTTGAGGAATTTGAACGTGGAAAAAAATCATCCATATGCGTGGCTTCTTTTATTGGAAATATCAGATTAATAGATAACCTTCCAATAATTCCTTAATTTTGCGGCAAATTTCAAATGATGCAGATTCAGGTATTAAAATCAAAGATTCACCGGGTTAAAATTACGCAGGCAGAACTTAATTATGTGGGATCTATTACGATTGACGAAGATCTAATGGATGCCGCAAATCTGATTGAGAATGAGAAGGTTCAAATCGTAAATGTAAATAATGGTGAGCGTTTAGAAACTTATGTAATTACAGGTGAAAGAGGTTCTGGACAGGTTTGTCTCAATGGACCGGCAGCGAGAAAAGCGCAAGTTGGAGATGTGGTAATTATCATATCTTATGCAGGAATGGAAATTGAAGAAGCCAAAAAGCATAAACCAGTTGTAATTTTTCCTGATGATAGAAATAGAATTATTTGATGACCAACCAAAAACTTAAGCAATGGATCCAAGTAGCAGTTTCTTTGGGAATTGCAATCTGGATTTTTTGGTATTTATATAAAGATATCGCTGTAGATAGCCTTATAGCTCAAATCAAAACAAGCAATTGGATTTGGATTGGAGCCTCTATATTTATTTCATTTTTTGGCTATTTCTTGCGTGGTTGGAGATGGACCCTATTAATACAATCAAATGAAGGAGAAAAAGTAACTCCTAATCGGGCCTATCATGCTACTATGATCGGATATCTCGCTAACCTGGTTGTTCCAAGAGCTGGAGAAGTAGCAAAATGTGGAGTATTAACCCGAACCAATGGAATATCACTAGGTCACCTTCTTGGGACAGTTATTATAGAAAGAAGTGTCGATTTGCTTTGCTTGGTGGGAACTATTTTTTTGGCATTTGTTATAGAAAAAACTTTATTTTTAGAACTAGCAGGTCAACTAGTCAATACAGAAAGCTTACTTTCCAGCTTAAAATCGAACCTTCCCATTGCAATTGGTGGTTTAGTCATCACAATTATTCTCATTCGATTTTTACTAAAAAGATTTAGAGACAATGGCTTTATTAATAAGATTCAGCATTTTTTCAGAGAAATTGGAGGAGGGCTCAAAAGAATTAATAAAATGGAAAACCCTGTCGGATTCTGGGGTAGTTCCATTTTAATGTGGATCATTTACTTTCTCACCATGTATACTGTTTCCCTTGGAATTGAAAGCACTGCCAATTTGTCTTCAGGGGAAGTTCTTTTAGTCATGGTAATGGGTAGTATTGGCATGGTAGCACCCGTTCAAGGAGGCATTGGCACCTTCCATGCACTTGTGGCCTTTATTTTGATTCAATATGGAGTGACTGAAGTTGACGGCAAAATATTTGCAGCAATCATTCACGGTACTCAGTTGATTCTTGTTCTTATTCTGGGGATAATAAGTTGGTTAGTTATGATGAAATTGCCAACTTGGAAACAACCTGAACAAGCTTAAATCGTTATTAAAAGCAAACTTATAAACTATGATTATTCTAATTGTAATCGTCTTTGCAATTGCTGGCTTTGCAGTCAGCCGCAGATTGAAAAGTAAATTCAAAAAATATTCTCAAACAGCCTTACAGGCAAATTTATCTGGGGCTGAGATTGCCAAATTAATGTTGGCAGACAATAATATCCATGATGTGCAAGTAGTCTGTGTGGAAGGTCAACTTACTGATCATTACAATCCTGCAAATAAAACAGTTAACTTAAGTCCTGATGTTTATTATGGAAGGAATGCCGCCGCCGCTGCTGTTGCTTCTCACGAGTGTGGCCATGCTGTTCAGCATGCAACATCTTACGCATGGTTAAATATCAGATCCACGCTAGTGCCAATACAGCATAGTGCTGGTAAGATTTTGAATATTGTGCTGATTGCTTCTTTATTTGGAGGCTTTGCTTTAGGTCTACCTGTTCCTTTTATAGGGTATATTGTTGTAGGTTCTTATTCAGTAATTACACTTTTCACAATCGTTACTTTACCTGTGGAATTTGATGCAAGTAGTAGAGCTTTAGCTTGGGTAAAGACAAGAAACATTGTCACTCCAGCAGAATACGAAATGTCAAAGGATGCTTTAAAATGGGCAGCAATGACATATGTAGTAGCAGCTTTAGCCTCAATTACTACCCTGGCATACTATATTATGGTCTTTTTTGGTGGAAGAGATTGATCCAGATCAAATAAGAAATTCGAAGAGGGGCAAGCTTTTGCCCCTCTTCTTTTTTTGGTATATCTTCAATCCAATAATATAAACCTGACATTTGGTTATGGATTTTCAATTAACAGAAGAACATTTAGCAGTTAGAGAAGCTGCAAGAGATTTTGCCCAAAATGAGCTTTTGCCTGGCGTAATAGAAAGAGATACTAACGCAATTTTTCCAAAGGATCAAGTAAAGAAAATGGGAGAACTGGGTTTTTTGGGAATGATGGTAAACCCGAAATACAATGGCGGAGGAATGGATACTTTATCCTATGTGATAGCCATGGAAGAGCTTTCCAAAATTGATGCCTCGGCATCTGTAGCGATGTCTGTAAACAATTCATTGGTTTGCTGGGGACTTGAGAAATATGGTACTGAAGAACAAAAAGGAAAATATCTTAAACCCTTAGCCTCGGGAGAAGTACTTGGTGCTTTTTGCTTATCTGAACCTGAAGCAGGATCTGACGCTACGTCACAAAGAACTGAAGCAATTTTAGATGGTGATCATTACATTTTAAATGGCACCAAAAACTGGATCACAAATGGTTCATCGGCAAGCTTTTATCTAATTATTGCCCAGACCCATCCTGAATTAGGACATAAAGGCATTTCAGTTTTTATAGTTGAGAAAAATTGGGAAGGATTCGTTATCGGAAAAAAAGAAGACAAATTAGGTATTCGAGGTTCTGATACACATTCTTTGATGTTTACTGATGTGAAAGTTCCGGTTGAAAACAGAATCGGAGACGAAGGATTTGGATTCACGTTTGCAATGGAAACTCTAAATGGTGGAAGAATAGGAATTGCCGCACAGGCCTTAGGAATTGCATCTGGTGCATATGAATTAGCTTTGGCTTATTCCAAGGAGAGAAAGGCCTTTGGGAAACCAATTAGTAAACATCAAGCTATTCAATTTAAGTTAGCAGATATGGCAACTCAAATAGAGGCAGCCCGACTCTTAGTTTACAAGGCCGCTTGGCTAAAAGACAATGGAGAGGATTATGCACAAGCATCTGCAATAGCAAAACTTTATGCTTCTCAAGTTGCCATGGATGTCACAGTAGAGGCTATTCAGGTTCATGGCGGATATGGGTATGTAAAAGAATATCATGTAGAACGTCTCATGAGAGACGCAAAAATTACTCAGATCTACGAGGGGACTTCTGAAATTCAAAAAATCGTAATATCCAGAAGTATATTAAGATAATCCAGTTTTTAAAGTATTTGAAGGGGTATAATTACAACAAATTATACCCTTTTTTTATTTTTTCGTGCCTTTTATCAAATATTTAAGTAAATAAGTAAGAAAAATCATATTTTTGGATTCTGGTTTTCTACTAAAAAATAATGGAATATTACAACAAAGTCATTGAATCAATAAATGTCCGCTACCTTCGAGGAAACAACTATCGCGTAGAAAAGCCTGTGTCGATCGTTAATTACGAAGAAACTGACAATACCCTTGTATTACTACACCATGGCACCTTAAAATTTGGTGAGGACCAAGAATTAGTTAACGAAGGCGAAGTTCTTTTCTTGCCTGGAGGACAAAAAACTCCGCTTACAATCGGGGGAAGTACCAAGAAAATGGAGATTGATCTCGATCAATTCACTGAGTCAAAAAAGAAGCATCTTCAAAGCCTAAGCTTTAGAGAAATTAAGAATACCGAAGATGATTGTATTTCAATGGTAAGCTTTGAATCTAAAGTCTTTGACGTAGTGAATTTCTTTAACTCTTTGGATATCCCTCCTTTTATTATCCGGTTTAATGATAGGTTAGCTACTATCATTGAGGATTTGATGAAAGAAATGGAGCAAACTCATGTGGGAAGAGAAAGAGCTCTTAAAGCTCTAACTGAAATATTGGTTATTGAGTTACTTCGTCATATTTTGAAAAACAGATTGTTCCTAGAAGAACTTTCGACCAACTCTACTTATTTTAAAGATCCAAGACTAATTGATTTGTTCAACTATATTAAAACAAATCTTGGTGGTGATCTTTCCAATAAGGTCTTGGCCAAAGTTGCCAATGTCTCTGAAGACTATGTAGGCCAATATTTTAAAATGCTTACAGGAATAAATCCCCAGGATTACATAGAATACCAAAGAATGGAAGCTGCTGTTGAACTTCTCAGAACAACCAAAAAATCTATTAGGGACATAGGAAAAGAAGTAGGTTATAAAGACACAGCCTATTTCTGTCGAAGATTCAAAATGATGTATGGAGTACCAGCGGGAAAAATGAGAAGGAGAGAATCCTTAATTAACGTTTAGACATAAATTATAATACGCCTTATAATCTAAGACCTCGGCCAAAAAGCCGGGGTCTTTTTCTATTGAATTACCCAATACTACCAAATCCGCACCTGCTTCGTAAGCCCCTTTTAGTTTTTCGATACTATCAATTCCACCACCAATAATTAGTGGGATAGGAATATTATTTTTTACAGCTTCAATAACCTCATGGGAGACTGGGCTTTTTGATCCGCTTCCTGCATCCATAAAGATGTATTTCATTCCCAAATAATATCCTGCTAGAGCAGTATCTCTAACCAATCCTGCATTCGTATTTGGAATAGGCATGGTTTGACTTATCGTATTTACGCTGGTTATTTCGCCATCATTCACTAAAAGATAAGCAGTGGGTAGAACCTCCATACCCATACTTTCAATTTTAGGTGCGGCAGCTACTTGTTGACCAATAAGATATTCGGGATTTCTTCCTGATATTAATGATAAAAATAAAATACTGTCAGCACCTTCAGCAAGTTGAATATGGGATCCTGGGAAAATGACTATCGGTATTTGACCGGCAATTTGTCGAACAAAATCTACTACATCGTGAAAATTATTATTATTGAATTGACTTCCACCTATGAATATTAAGTTCAATTCAGAATTTTTTACCCAGTCATATTTGGTGATAAAAGAATCCTTCATAGGACATTTATCCGGATCAATTAACCAAGCGACACCTTTCTTTTTAGATTGATGGAGGTCTTTGAGAATTTTACTAACTCTGCCCGCTTTTTGATTCTGCATCTTCGGCGTCTTCAATACTAAATAAATTAGGAAGATATTTTTCCTTTGCGTATGCTAGACCAAGGATCAAAAGTCTTTGGCTTAAGGTTGGCCAAAAACCTTTAGCGTTTGAGTTATTTCTAAGCTTATTTTCTAATTCTTCATTTAACAAACCCTCTCTTTCTAATAAGTCTATCGCCTTTTCTGTATTACGATTTTTCTTTCTTTTTTTAATTTTCAAAATCGCTAAAGCAATAAGTCCCCCTGCAATGGCTATTCCACCAATTTTAACCCAATCGCCCGAATCTTTTTTTAATAGCTCAAGCTGTTTAGCCAAAGTCTGTTCTAACTCTTCAGCCTTATTTTCAAGTTCCTTTTTCATCATCTTTTGCCTTTGCTTTTCGGGCATTAAAAATAAAAACTTTTAGCCCATCCTGAACACTATTCTGGATAGATTTAGAATAACGGGAATAATATAAAAAGACTAATAGGGCAAGATAAATCAATCCTACTAACAAGAAACCCATATATGGTGAATTTGTATATTGACTTAGAAAGAATGCCAGAGAAAAACTAAAAAAAAGTAAAACGAGCAAGCATATTGCACTCATAAAAAAGAGCAGCAGAACTCTCGAAATAATTCCTAAAAATTCATCTTGAATTTCTAGTCTTAATAGATCAATTTTTGTCTCAACGATTCCTTTTATTGTTTGGACTATTTCTCCAATTTTTAGCATAGATTAAAATTTGATTCAAATTTTAATCACAATATACTCGAAATCGAAAGACCAAAAAAATTAGACGCCTTCCTCTATGCCCTCTTCATAAAATTTATATCTCAGAACAAGCTCCAAAGAAAATGCGATTGCTTTATTTATTGGCATTTGTTGAGTCAGGGAAGAATCAATTTCATCCAATAGCATGTAGAACTTCGAAGCACTAGGAATGGGTAAATCTGTATTTATTCTATTGGTTGCTTCCTGAAAAGCAGCATTCTTAGCTTCTTTTAAAGTCTTGCAGATAATAATGTCTTTCAATCCATATTTGTTCTTTCGGGCTGATACTGCAAATAGCCTACAAATCATCCCCCTATTCAAATAATTAGTGCAGTAGCCCGACTTATTGTCAATTGAATTTGCCCGGTATACAATACAGTTACTATTTTCATCATCAGAATCAAGAAGAATAAGGATAGATTCGGCAATTCCCTTTTTATAGAAGTCAAAAGCAAGTGGCAAAAATTCTAATGGAGATGCCGGAATTTGGGGATTTGCACAACAAGCACCACACCCTGAAATACAGCCCAAACCACTTTCGGAAGTAAATTGTCTTGCTTCCTCCTCCAACTCTTTGAAAACTTTCAATACAGCCAGAGATTTTTCTTCGAGATTCACCGATATGTCTAAATAGTTTGCGAAGCTACATAAACTCTTGGCATAAGATTCCATTCCTTGAATTTATTTTTTGATTGATTATCAGTTAATTACCTATTCACTTTTTGGAAAAATATATTAGTGGCTGTCCTTTTTTAATCAGAGATCGTTTTCTTTATTAAATGAAGAATGAAATGAGTACTAAAGACGATAAAATTCAAGAAGATAGAATAAGACAAGCCTTTAAAGAACGGGACTGGAATGAAATAAAAAGTTCAGATTCTTGGGTGATCTTTAAAGTCATGTCTGAGTTTGTGGAAGGTTTTGAAAAACTAGCTAAAATCGGTCCTTGCGTTTCCGTTTTTGGATCTGCCAGAACGCCCAGAGATCATTCACATTACAAAATGGCTGAGGAAATTGCCGCTAAACTTGTCAGACATGGTTACGGTGTTATCACAGGTGGTGGGCCGGGAATTATGGAGGCAGGTAATAAAGGAGCTCATTCTGAAGGTGGAAAATCTGTTGGACTTAATATTGTCTTACCTTTTGAGCAGTTTAATAACATTTATATTGATCGGGATAAACTTCTGACTTTTGACTATTTCTTCGTCAGAAAAGTCATGTTTATTAAATATTCACAAGGCTTTGTAGTACTTCCGGGCGGATTCGGAACCATGGATGAATTTTTTGAAGCCTTGACTTTGATCCAGACGAATAAGATAGGCAGGTTCCCCATTGTTTTGGTAGGAAAAAATTACTGGATGGGACTTCTAGATTGGATAAAAAGTACAATACTGGAAAACAAATATATTAATGAAGAAGATCTTGAACTTTTTAGTATCGTGGAAGATGCGACAGAAGCTGTAAAGGTCATTGATGATTTTTATAGTAAATACCTTCTTAGCCCAAATTTCTAATGAGCAAATACAATTTACTTACGCTTTACTTCTTACTTTTTGTATGTATTGGAATGGCATCTTATGCTATTTTTAAAACCCCCAATTCCCCCAATTCAATTTCAAATTCTATTGCAGGGGTCGGAATGCTGGAATCAATGCCAAGACCCTCAAGAGATTCTTTAATGTTATTTGATTTACCAAATGAATTGACTTTTGCAGGAGAAAAGGTCCCTCTTGAAATACCCGATGTAAAGGAAAGACTCGAGCGTGAAATCTATGTCAATGCGTATTGGCAGTCCAATATGATCCTTCTTATGAAAAGGTCGGCTAAGTTTATTCCTAAAATAGAAACTATCCTTAAAGAGAGTGGTGTTCCAGATGATTTTAAATATCTGGCGATGGCCGAATCGGGACTAATGAATGTGGCTTCTCCAGCTGGGGCTAAAGGATTTTGGCAGTTTATGGAATCTACAGGTAAGGAATATGGTCTAGAAATATCTAAGGATGTAGATGAACGGTATCATCTTCAGAAGGCAACTCTCGCTGCTACTAAATATTTGAAGAAAGCCCATAATAAATTTGGAGATTGGACATCAGTGGCCGCCAGTTATAACATGGGGCAATCTGGTTTTGCAAGAAGACAGTCAGAACAACTCCAACCGAATTATTACGATCTACACCTCAATGATGAAACAAGCCGATACATGTTTCGGATTTTAGCCTTCAAAGTGATTTTTGAAAACCCTGGAGCATTTGGCTTTAATCTAAGGGAATCAGATTATTATAGTGAACCTGAAATGAAATCAATAATAGTTACTTCAGACATAAAAAACCTAGCAAATTGGGCTAAAGAACAAGGAAGTACCTATAAAGAATTAAAACTTTATAACCCTTGGTTAAGAGATAAAGATCTAAATGTCAGAAAAGGTAGATCTTACGATCTAGCAATTCCAAAATAGGTCCCTTTTTTATTGTAAGATTCTACTTTTTAAAATTTAACTTTGACAACCACTTACCCATAAATAAAATGAAAAGAAGGGATTTCATGAATGTAACTTTATTGGGTGCTGGAGCATCCATAATAAGTAGTACGACAGCATGTGACTCATCTCAAACCCCAAAAACAAGTTCATCATCAATTGATCAGCTCAGTTCAAGAACAGCGGATGTACAGTTAATATCGGTAGAGGAAAGAAAGTCTCGAGTTGCAAAAGCTCAAGAATTAATGAATCGAATCGGTATGAAAGCTATACTTTTAGACGGGGGAACTTCTTTAGACTATTTTACAGGAATAAGATGGGGAGGAAGTGAAAGGCCTATGGTGGCAATTATTCCAGCAAACGGAGAGGTGAGTTATGTCTGTCCAGGCTTTGAAGAGGATCGGTTGAATGAGCTTATAAAAATCGGAGATACGGTATATCCTTGGCAAGAAGATGAAAGCCCATACCTAGAAATAAAAAAAGCTTTAGAAGATTCCGGGGTCAAAAGCGGTAGCATTGGCATCGAGGAGCGCGTTCGGTTTTTTATCGTCGATGGGATTAGAAAGGTTGCTCCTCAACTTGAACTTACAAGCGCTGATCCAATAACAATTCCCTGCAGAATTATTAAATCAGCGGCAGAAATAGCATTAATGCAACGTGCAACTGAAATAACCATTGAAGCAATTAAATTTGGACTAACTTTTTTGAAAGAAGGGGGAAGTCCTTCAGATTTCTCATCAGCAGTGGCACAGGCACATCAAAAAATGGGAGCAAGGCATGCATTTGCGCTAGCTAATTTTGGTGAGGCATCCGCATTCCCACATGGAAGTATTCAACCACAAAAACTAAAAAAAGGAGATATAGTATTAGTCGATTGCGGTTGTGAAGTTGGTGGATATAATTCAGACATAAGTAGAACCATTGTTTTTGGGGCAGATCCTACGGCAAGACAACAAGAAATTTGGGATTTGGAAAAAGAGGCCCAAGCTGCTGGGTTTTCTGCTGCTAAAATTGGAGCTCCATTAGAAGATGTAGATTCTGCGGCAAGGAAAGTAATTACAGATGCCGGATTCGGTCCAGGATATAATTTGCCTGGATTACCCCATAGAACTGGGCATGGAATAGGGATGGATGGTCACGAATGGGGAAATGCAGTCAAAGGAAACAAAAGGATAATCGAACCAGGAATGTGTTTTAGTATTGAACCAAATATTTCTATCGTTGGTGAATTTGGGATAAGACATGAAGATTGTGTTTACATGACAGAATCAGGTCCGGTTTGGTTTTCAAAACCAAGTCCATCCATCAGCCAACCTTTCGAGTAAATCCATCATTTTAGGCAGAGATAAAAAATCTTTCGGAAGTAATCTGTCCTAATTCAAACTATGTCCACATAAACTAGGTTACAATTTGGAATTCGGCTACCGCTTACCCTCTAAATTTCATACCTTTGCCGATTGAATTTGCCTAACAATTTATGAGTCAAACTACTTCTAATCAGGAAGAATTTATAGAAATTTTTGGTGCCCGAGAGCACAATTTGAAAAATCTAGACCTGAAAATACCTCGAAATAAGTTAGTGGTAGTGACTGGACTTAGTGGTAGCGGAAAAAGTTCTTTGGCTTTTGATACCATTTACGCGGAAGGTCAAAGACGTTACATGGAATCCTTTTCTGCCTACGCCAGGTCATTTTTGGGTGGATTGGAAAGACCAGATGTTGATAAAATAAATGGTCTTTCACCAGTAATTGCCATAGAACAAAAGACAACATCAAAAAACCCCAGATCTACCGTAGGAACCGTAACCGAAATCTATGATTTTATGCGTTTGCTTTATGCAAGGGCAGGTGAAGCTTTTTCTTATCTCACGGGAAAAAAAATGATACGGCAAACGGAGGATCAGATTATTGAACAGCTTTTCTCAAAATTTGAAAATAAAAAATTATATATCCTCGCTCCGGTTGTAAAGGGAAGAAAAGGGCACTATCGAGAGCTATTTGAGCAAATCCGAAAAATGGGATTTTCAAAAGTTAGGGTTGATGGGGTCGTAATGGAGATGGTTCCTAAAATGCAGGTGGATCGATATAAAATCCACGACATAGAAATAGTAGTTGACCGAATTGTAGCAGAAGAATCAGATAGATTCAGAATTACCCAATCTCTAAAGTCTGCTTTGCAACATGGAAAGGGTGTAATTATGATCCGCGATGAGGAAGGAGAGATTCATCATTTTTCAAAATACCTAATGGATCCTGAAACTGGACTTTCCTATGATGAACCAGCACCAAACAACTTTTCTTTCAATAGTCCCTATGGCGCGTGTCCTAGTTGCAATGGATTAGGAATTATTGAAGAAATCACCAGAGAAAATATTATCCCGGATCCAAATTTGAGTATCACTCGAGGTGGTATCGCTCCATTGGGAGAATATCGCGACATTTGGATTTTCAAGAAAATTGAGGCTATTCTAAAACATTATAAATGTTCCATGAGTACCCCTATCAAAAATTTGCCGGAAGAAGTGGTTGAGATTTTGCTGAAAGGGGACAAAATGGAAGTGGCGGTTGATTCTGTAAAATATCCTGGAACTAAGTGGCATACGACATTTGAAGGAATTCTAAATTTCCTGCAGAAATATCAAGAGGGGGGATCGGATAAAATCCAAGAGTGGGTGAGTGAATTCACAAGCACTCAAATATGTCCTGATTGCGAAGGCTATCGTTTGAAAAAAGAATCTCTGAACTTTAAAATTGACAATAAACACATCGGACACCTTGCCGTCATGGATATAAATGGCTTAGGAGAATGGTTTGAAAATTTAGAGGAGCGGTTAAGTGAAAAACAAAATATAATTGCCAGTGAGGTTTTGAAAGAAATCCGGAAGCGGATTGGATTCCTTCTTGATATTGGATTAGATTATTTATCCCTCAATAGGCCACTTAAAACACTTTCCGGGGGTGAAGCTCAAAGAATTCGACTGGCTACACAAATTGGGACACAACTTGTGGGGGTCCTCTATATACTTGATGAACCGAGTATCGGACTTCATCAAAGAGATAATGTCAAATTAATCAAAGCTTTACAAAATCTTCGGGATCTAGGAAATTCTGTTCTTGTTGTAGAACACGATAAAGATATGATGCTTGAATCTGACTTCGTCCTCGATATGGGTCCTGGTGCTGGAAGACATGGTGGACATATAGTGGCAGCCGGTACGCCAAAGGAGGTTTTAAAAACATCAGGAACAACTGCAAAATATCTTCTTGGGGAGCTTGGGTTACCTATTCCAGAAGTAAGACGAAAGGGAAAAGGTAAATCCCTAATTCTAAAAGGAGCCAGCGGAAATAACTTAAAAGACATTGATCTAAATTTGCCTTTGGGCACTATGATTTGTGTCACAGGAGTTTCCGGAAGCGGAAAAAGTACTTTAATCCATGAAACGCTATTTCCTTTATTGAGCAGAGAATTCTACAGATCCAAAAAAGAGCCAATGGCTTTTAAGAGTATAGACGGACTAAAAGAATTGGATAAGGTTATTGAAGTAGATCAATCTCCTATTGGAAGAACTCCAAGATCTAATCCAGCTACTTACACAGGTGTTTTTTCTGATATTAGAACTTTGTTTACAGAACTCCCGGAAGCTAAAATTAGAGGGTATAAACCAGGACGTTTTTCTTTCAACGTCAAAGGCGGCCGCTGTGAAGATTGTGAAGGGGCAGGTATGAAATTGATCGAAATGGATTTTCTTCCTGATGTTCATATCCCTTGTGAAACCTGCAAAGGAAAACGATATAATCGGGAAACTTTGGAGGTAAGATTCAAAGGAAAATCCATATCGGATGTACTGGATATGACTGTGGAGCAAGCGGTTGAGTTTTTTGAAAATCAACCTAAAATCCTTCGAAAAATCACTACGCTCAATGATGTTGGACTTGGATATATCACATTAGGGCAACATGCAACTACGCTCTCAGGAGGAGAGGCTCAGCGGGTGAAACTCGCGACAGAGCTCTCTAAAAAAGACACGGGTAAGACTTTTTATATTTTAGATGAACCCACTACAGGCTTACATTTTCAAGATATTGATTTACTTATGCTAGTTTTGAATCGATTAGTGGATAAAGGGAATACTGTGCTAATTATTGAACATAATATGGATGTCATAAAAATGGCAGATTATATTATTGATTTAGGTCCAGAAGGAGGAAATAAGGGAGGAAGTATAGTAGCTCAAGGTACACCAGAGCAAGTGTCCCAAAACCAAAAAAGTCATACTGCCAAATTCCTAAAGGTAGAATTAAACTAATGATCTCAATTAAAATCAAGGCTTTAGTCCATTTATCACAATAAAGGAAATCAATCTTTTGTGATTTCTATCTTTATCAAGGAATGAATAGATTCAGATTATATTGGATTTTACAAGTTTTTGGTTGGGGGCTCTTTGCCTTTGTAAATATTTTCTTTGCCAATTTATCACGAGGGATCACACCGGTCCAAATTTGGGCATTTGTAGTTTTAGCGGGCTTTTACTTAATCTCAACCCACTTTTTACGATTCATTATTAAATCATATCAATGGTTTAAACTTGAAATTTCTCAATTATTACTTCAGGCGTTATTAGCTTTACTCGCATTAAGCCTAATTAATACCATTGCGCAAGTATTCATTAATCTAGCTTTTGGGACATTAAACCCTTCAGAAGACTTTAAAATCCTGGTTATTTCGGTCAATCTATTCTTGAGTTTCTTGTTTTATGCGATTTGGTTTTTGTCTTATTTCTTGTTCCACTTTTTGGACAATTACAACACCTCATTAAAATATGAAGCCAAAATCAACGAAATCAGGTTAAACCATCTAAAAAGTCAACTCAATCCTCATTTTATTTTTAACGCTTTAAATAGTGTTAGAGCTTTGGTGGATGAGGATCCTGTAAAAGCAAAAACTGCCATTACCAGAGTTTCCAATATTCTCCGCTTTTCCTTAATGATGGATAAAAAACAGGTGATCGAATTTGAAGATGAATTAAATACAGTAAAGGATTACTTAGCACTTGAAACCATTAGATTTGAGGAGAGATTAGAGGTATCATACATTATTGAGGAGGAATCTTATAGCTATAAAATCCCTCCGATGATGCTTCAGACTATTGTTGAGAATGCGATTAAACACGGGATTTCTAACCTAGTCAAAGGAGGAGTAATAGAAATCAAATGCCGTGAGGGAGTTGATGATGACCTTTACATTCAAGTAAAAAATAGTGGTAGATTACTTTCCACGCCTACTTTAAAGAAAAAAGGAGAAGGAGGACACGGCCTTAGTAACACCGTTCAAAGGCTAAAACTCATTTATGGAAATAAAGGTACATTACGTATCTTTAACTCAGGAAGTCAGTACGTAATCACAGAAATAAAAATCCCCAAACAAAGAGTTAACTTAGAATAACAAAATTCAAATATAATGCGAGCAATTGTAATAGATGATGAAAGACTAGCGCGAAAAGAGCTAATCACACTTTTAAATCAATTGGAAAGTGTAGAAGTAGTCGGTGAAGCTGTCAATGTTGACGATGCGAAAGAAAAAATTGATCAGCTGAACCCTGATGTGATTTTTCTCGATATCCAAATGCCCGAGAAAACCGGTTTTGAATTATTGGAAGAATTGGATCAAGTTCCCCACGTGATCTTTACTACTGCCTATGATGAATATGCGTTGAAAGCTTTTCAAGTGAATGCTTTAGATTATTTATTAAAGCCAATTGAGCCTAAAAGGTTGGAGGAAGCGATTAACAAGCTTTCCTCAAAAATAGATGCTAATTCCAAAAAGGAAGATTTTAATTATTCGGCAAATCAGAAAAAACTAACCTTAGAAGATCAGGTCTTTGTTAAAGACGGAGATAGATGTTGGTTTGTGAGACTTTCGAATGTGAGGCTTTTTGAATCAGACGGTAACTACATCAAAGTTTATTTTGACAACTTCAAACCAATGATCCATAAATCTCTTAATGCGTTGGACGAAAGACTAGACGAGAAATCCTTCTTTAGAGCAAGTCGAAAGCACATTATTAATTTAGGTTGGGTAGAGGGAATAGAGCCTTGGTTTAATGGAGGTTTAGTTGTCACACTTAAAGGAGGTGATAGAATCGAAGTCAGTAGAAGACAAGCTGCAAGATTTAAGGAAATGATGAGTCTTTAATAATCTTCAAGTTAAGTCCAAACTGAAATTTTTGGGATTTAATTTCCAAAATTTAATTCTGTGTTTAGGCAAGAATAAAGATTTAAATTTTTAAATTAACTTCACTTAATCTTAACCGAATATCTCAAAGAATCTAATGAAAGAAGAGCGGATTTTAATAGTAGAAGATGAACTAAGTATCGCAGAGAATATCCAAGAAATTCTGGAACTTCTTGGATATGTAAACATTGATATTGCCAATTCGGCAAATCAATGTATCAAGGTCATCAAAAAATATAGACCTGATTTGATATTTATGGATATCAAATTAAAAGGCGATAAAGATGGAATTGAACTTGGTGAGATAGTTAAACAAATGGTCGACGCTCCTTTAGTTTATGTGACATCTTATAGTGATCCAACTATCATTGAAAGAGCTAAAAGGATTAATCCTGCCGGTTTTATTGTAAAGCCATTTAATACAAATGATATTCATGCTATCGTTGAAATTGTTCTTTATAATAAAAGAACAAAACCTAGTACTGAGACTGCTGCAGTAAAAACAGCAAATGAAAGTCCTTATTTAGTTACTGATGCCGTATTCATAAAAGCAGATAATGCTTTTGAAAGAGTGCCATATAATGACATTTATTATGTTGAGGCGAATGGAAATATGGTCAAAATCTTTTCTAAAAACAGAGAATTCAGCATTCGGAAATCCATGAAAGAAATTGAGGACATTTTACCTTCTCAATATTTCCTCCGAGTGCAAAAATCATACATTGTACATTTAGGTCAAATTGAATTTTTCAATACCAAAGAAATAACCCTGAAACAAGGAGCCGTCGTCCAAGTTGGAAGACAATACTATAACAGTTTCCTTTCGAAACTGAATACTATTACTGAAAGTTGAGAAGACAAAAGAGGTGGGCAAAACCCACCTCTTTTGATAACCAAACAATCAACCAAATTAACCCTTACGAGTAATTTTCTTTAAGATTTTACTGGTCTGAATACTAGATTATCTTCTAATATTTCAGGCTTTAATGTTTCATGAGAAATGTGGTAAACATCACTCCTTTGTCCGATAGTATTTGTTGGTTTAGTTTTTTCAAATCGGGCAGTATGTCTATCTGTGTATGAACTTGCTTCTGTTTTCGCTTTCCAAACAATGGTGAAAGCCATTAGTAAGCCAAGTGCAGCACAAATGTTTTTTTGGGATAAATATGAAGCTATCATGGCAGTTGTATTTAAGTTGGTTTAATTTCGTGATAGGTATATGCCAAAAAGTGACCCAATTTTTTAAACATCTGATTTACAGTTATTTAAATAAATTTGATTAGCTTATTATGTACAGTAACGAACACCCCACCATCAGGTTCGAACAAAACCACTCAAAATCAGAGGTAATTAGAAGTTTCAAAAAATTGAATTTTATTCACATTTAACAAAAACCCCATTCCTCTAAACTAAAAAAGATGCTCCCTATCCAGAAGCATCTTTTTTGAGGTTTATATATTCGCGAAATTTATAACAACTCATTAGCCAGATTCGCTAATTCAGATCGCTCTCCTTTTTCAAGCTTAATGTGAGCATAGAGCGGATGATCTTTTACCCGGTCAATTAGATAGGAAAGACCATTTGATTGTGAATCCAAATATGGCGTATCTATTTGAAACACGTCTCCTGTAAATACAATCTTCGTATTTTCTCCAGCTCTAGAAATAATTGTTTTGATTTCGTGTGGAGTCAAATTTTGAGCCTCATCAACTATGAAGAAAATGTTTGACAAAGATCGACCACGGATATATGCAAGAGGCTGAATCACCAACTTTTCCTGATTTACTAGTTCCGTAATCTTTTGAAATTCCTTATCCGTGTCTTTGTATTGATTCTGAATAAATTTCAGGTTGTCCCAAAGAGGTTCCATGTAGGGGTTCAACTTTGACTTAATATCCCCAGGTAAATACCCTATATCTTTATTACTAAGAGGGACGATAGGTCTCGCTAGAAAAATCTGCTTATAATCTCTTCTCTGTTCCAACGCACCAGCCAGAGCCAATAATGTCTTACCTGTTCCTGCCACTCCCTGAATGGAAACCAATCGAATTCTAGGATTTGTAATAGCATCCAAGGCAAAGGTTTGCTCGGCATTTTTAGGCTTAATATTATAGGCTAGTTTTTTGTCTACCCTTTCCAGAATATTTTCTTCAGGATTGAAATATGCTAAAACAGAATTCTTATCGCTTTTTAGAATATAATAAGCATTTGCTTTTCGCTTTCTAGTTCCTAAAACAGTTTTGGCCTCTATATATCCTATTTCATAAAGCTTATTGATCGCTTCTGGATCCACATCTTCAAGTACGTATTTACCGGTATTTTCAAGCTCAGTAATATTCTTGATTTTGCCGGTTTCATAATCCTCTGCTAAAAGTTCGAGCGATTTAGCCTTTAGTCGAAGGTTTATATCTTTACTTACAAGAATAACCTTTCGGTTTTTCTCATGCTGTTTTAGATACAATGCAGCATTTAAGATTTTATGGTCATTCTTTTCTTCCCCGAAAATTTCGTTTGCATTGATCTGATTTTCTGGATTCATCAGAACTCTAAAGCTTCCCTTAGTTTTTCCATTTAGAGGAGTCCAATTATGAATCATTTGATCCTTAGATAATTTATCCAAAAGCCGAATAAACTCTCTAGCCTCAAAATTCTTAGTATCATTGCCTTTCTTGAACTGATCCAGTTCCTCCAATACTGTGATCGGAATGACCACATCGTGTTCGGCAAAATTCATTATGGAGTTATGTGCGTAAAGGATTACTGAAGTATCCAACACAAAGATTTTCCGATCTTTATCGGCTTTTGCTCTTGGCATGTGTATGGTAGGTTGTAATGGTACTGAGTAGGTTTAATTTAGATAAATAATGTCTGTATTCTTTCCATTTTTACAATTAATTATTCTTAAAAAAAATTAAAAAAAGCCTATTTATTTGACTATCAACCCAATAAAAAAGGGCCAATAACTATTTAATCGCCCTTTTCAACTCAGATTTCAGAATTTTAATTTAACAATGCCGCTATATCATCCTGATCAAGACTTTTCATAAAGCTTTCCTCTGTGCTAATCAATTCTCCTGCTAATGCAAGTTTCCTATTTTGGAGTGCCATGATCTTCTCTTCTACAGAATTTCTACTGATAAATTTATAGATAATCACCTTATTCTCTTGGCCTATTCTATGTGCTCGATCTATCGCTTGAGCCTCTACAGCTGGGTTCCACCAAGGATCTAAAAGAAACACATATTCTGCTTTGGTTAAATTCAATCCTACTCCACCTGCTTTTAAGGAAATAAGGAATACTTTGATTTCTTCTTTTTCTTGAAAGGCTTCTACTTGGCCCTGACGATCTTTTGTAGACCCATCTAAGTATGAAAACGGGATTTTTTCTTTGATTAAATACTCTTTAACAATTGCCAGATGTCTAACAAATTGACTGAAAACAAGTACTTTATGACCCTCCGAAATTGTAGATTGAAGCATATATGTGATATCTTCCAACTTACCTGATTCCCCCTCGTAATTATCTCTTACCAATTTAGGATGATTCGCAATTTGTCTAAGTTGAGTTAGACCTCTGAGTAAGGTAAATTGTTGAGAATTTCTTCCGGTGGCTTTGATATCGGAAATTATTTTTTCTCTATAATAATTCTTTACTTCTTCATAGACTTTTTCTTGCTCTGAAGTCATAGCGGAATATTTCACATTTGTGATTTTTTCAGGCAGGTCAGTCGCTACTTGAGATTTAAGCCTTCTCATAATAAAAGGTTTGATCATCGAATGAAGCTTGGTCGCCTTATTCCGATCATTTTGTTTCTCAATAGGCAACAGAAACTGTTTTTTAAATGAGTTTTGTGTTCCTAATAATCCAGGGTTTACAAAGTTCATCTGAGACCAAAGATCCATTGTGCCATTTTCTACAGGAGTACCGGTAAGGATCAATCGCTGCTTACTTTTCAATTGATTCACCGCAGCAGCAATATTACTACTTGGATTTTTGATCGCTTGAGACTCATCTAATATTACATAGTTGAAAAAGAAGCTTTTTAGTATTTCAATATCCAATCTTATAATTCCATAAGAAGTCAGGACTAAATCATAATCACTAAATCTCCAAGGATCTTTTATTCGGTTGGTTCCAGTATATACTAAAATCTTCAAATCAGGTGTAAACTTTTTTGCTTCCAACTCCCAATTGTAAATCAATGAAGTTGGCATTACCAATAGAGAAGTTTGTCCTTTATTGACTTCAGCTTCGTGGGCCAAGAGCGCTAAAGTTTGGACAGTTTTACCCAATCCCATATCATCTGCGAGACATCCTCCAAACTTAAATTCGTTTAAAAATCGA
>NZ_JAHEBC010000444.1 GCF_024642405.1 Algoriphagus sp.
TGTGCTAAACAAGATAGCTTTAGCTTTTCAAGTTTTATAGATGAATAGGTTTGAAAAGTCACAAAAAGGTATTTTCGGTACTAATTATGTTATTTTTAGTTAATAGTATTTTAAGTCAGAGTTTAAAAATTTAATTTCTTCAAAATTCTTAAATCAAGCGCACTTTTATTTTTATGAACTTACCAAACAAATAATCCACCCTTAAGGTCTGAACATGATTCCTACTCGATTTTTCAGCATAATCCTAACGCTATCCTTATCGCTATTTTCTTCTCTTCTAAAAGCAGAATCAAATACAGAAATTAGAGTCAACCTAGCAGGGTACCCTGTCGAGATGCCCAAAAAGGCTTTGATTTTAAGCAAATCTGAATTGGTAGATGTAGGGCTTTTCCTTAGAAATAAAGATGGAGATCTTATAAAAAGGTACGAAGGGAAATTACTAAAAGAATCATGGGAACCATTTCCATTTTACTATGAGATTGATTTCTCTGATTGGAAATTAGAGGGCGAATATTTTTTAGAAATTCCAAATTCTTCAATAAGAAGTAGTGTTTTTTCAATTGGTGCATATCCTGCTTGGCAAGAGGATGTGGTTTCTTTTATTCGAACTCAGCGATGTGGCTTTAATCCATTCATTGAAGAATATTGTCATCAAGATGACGGACTTAGCTTTTTTGGGTTATTGTCAGACTCCACGAAAATAGATGCTAGAGGAGGCTGGCATGATGCAGGGGACCAATTAAAATATTTGATTACCAGCAGTAATACTACAGCAAGATTGTTGATGACTTTTCAGATGAAACCAGAAGGTTTTACGGATCAAGTCAATGATCAGGGTTTGGAGGAGAGGAACGGATTGCCGGATATCCTGGATGAAGCTAAATGGGGATTAGAATGGATTTTAAAACTACACCCAAGTCCAAATGAACTTTTCCACCAAGTAGCTGATGATAGAGATCATAGAGGTTTTAAACTTCCTCATGAGGATAATGCAGATTACGGCTGGGGGCCTAATAATTTTAGACCCGTTTATTTTGCCACAGGCAAGCCACAGGGACTTTCAAAATATAAAAGTGAAGCCACTGGAATTGGGAATTTAGCTGGACGTTCTGCTGCAACTTTGGCTTTGGGATATCAGGTATTTATTTGTTTTGAAGAGTATCATTCCTTTGCTGAGAGATGTTTAAAAGCAGCTGCTGAACTTTATTTGATGGGTAAAAAACAGGAAGGCTATCAGCAAGGAAATAGTTTTAGCGCTCCTTATCGCTATGAAGAAAATACTTGGGCTGATGATATGGAATGGGCTGCTGCTGAGCTATTTAAAATAAATAAAGAAAAAGAATATTTAGAAGATGCGAGACGATATGCCTCAATGATAAAAGAGTGGTCGTGGATGGAACGTGATTCTGCAAGCCATTATGAAATGTATCCATTTTTGAATATGGGCCATTATGCACTTTGGCAAGTTGGGAAGGAGGAAGATAAAAACAGAATGGTTGAGTATTTTGAGCATAATCTGGAACAAATTCAAAAAAGAGCAGATCGGAATCCTTACGGTGTTGGTCACTTATTTATTTGGTGTTCAAATAATTTGGCTGCAGCTGTTTCTACTCAAGCCATGCTCTATGAAGAAATGACGGGGTCCAAGAAATATAGACCTCTTTTAATTAATCACATGAATTGGCTACTTGGTCTTAATCCATGGAATACCAGTATGATAACAGGTTTACCTGAAAATGCTGATTTTCCTTTGGATGTACATATGCCATTTTGGAGACTTTTAAATGTCTCAATTAAGGGAAGCTTAGTGGATGGCCCCATTTGGTCTACGATACATGAAAACATGTTGGGAATAGAATTGTCGGAACCTGATGAATATGCGCATTTGCAGCCAAAACATATAAAGTATATGGATGATTGGATGGACTATAGTACCAATGAACCAACTTTAGATGGTTCTGCCGAACTTTTAATGATCCTCACTTATTTAAATAATGATTAAGGTATTGTTCCTATTGCTTTTGTCATTAGCTGGTTCTTTGAATCTTTTAGCTCAAAAAAAATACGATAATCAAGGTGCTTTGATCCGATCTGACCAAAGCCAACAAAGTATCTATTTGATGTTCTCAGGGCATGATTTTTATGAAGGATTTGAGCATGTGCTTTCTGTTTTAGAAAAGAAAAATATTAAAGGGTCATTTTTCCTTACTGGAGATTTTGTAAGGAAGCATTCTGATTTGATTCAGCGAATGGTAGCAGAAGGACACTTTATAGGGGCACATTCGGATAAGCATTTGTTATATAATGCCTGGGAAAATCGAGACAGTTTACTCCATTCTCGAGAGGTGATTAAGAAGGATATTTCTGATAACCTAATTGAGCTTCGGAAGCTGGGATTAGAACCGAGTCTTTTTTTACCTCCCTATGAATGGTATAATCAAAAGGTAGTAGAAATAGCTCGAGAGTTAGGGCAAGAAACAATCAACTTTAGTCCAGGAACACGATCTAATGCAGATTATACAACTCCCGAAATGAGTAATTATCTTGGATCGAATGAGATTCTTGAAAGTATTTACACCTACGAATCTGCAAATGGAATGAATGGGTTTCATCTCTTGATTCATCCTGGCACTTCCCCTGAGAGAACAGATAAATTGTATTTCAACTTAGATTCTCTAATTGCTGATTTAATGGAAAAGGGTTACAGTTTTGAGAAATTCTAAAATTGTGAGTAGAGTCTAATTATGATTTCATTCATATTGCGAAATCATAACTTTTCCATCAATTCCTGAAGGCATAGTTTTCCAGTCAGTTGCATC
>NZ_JAHEBC010000126.1 GCF_024642405.1 Algoriphagus sp.
AGCATATTGGGGAACATTTCCAGATTCCTCAGCATTGGAGCTAGCCAAAATATTGAAAATGGTAAAAGAAAGTACTTATGGAAGCGGTCTTCCGGAAGTTTCTAACTTGACTCCTGAAGAACGTCTTGCCTTCGAAGAAAAAAATGTGATTGCCTGTCTGGATTTCAGCGAAAAGAGATTGGGATTAGGTTAAAAAATGAATAATTAATCAGAATATCATGAGCAATAGTATTAGTGAATTACCAGGAATAAAACTTTTTGACCTGTCAGGAAAGTCTGCTATCATCACCGGAGGATCAAAAGGTCTGGGGCAGGCGATGGCTGCTGGACTTGCAAGTGCAGGTGCCAATGTTATGTTGGTAAGCAGAAATTTGGATGAAGGTGAAAAAGCAGCTGAAGAAATTGCTGAATCTTTTGGTGTGAAAGCAATCGCTTTCCAAGCGGATGTAGTGAAAGAAGATCAGACTATAGCTATGGCGAAAGCTGCGATGGATGCATTTGGAAGAATTGACATTTTGATCAACTCAGCAGGAATCAATATCCGTGGTGCAATTGATGAATTGACTTTGGAGGAATTTCAAAAAGTAATGGATATTAACGTAACCGGAACTTGGTTGTGTTGCCGGGCAGTCACGCCGTATATGAAGGCTTCTAAAAGTGGTAGCATTATAAACTTGGCAAGTACGCTCGGATTAGTTGGTTTGTCTAATCGAACTCCCTATACTTCCAGTAAAGGTGCAGTGGTACAAATGACACGTGCTTTAGGTTTAGAGTTTGCTCCTTTCAATATCAATGTGAATGCGATTTGTCCCGGACCATTTTTAACGGAGATGAATGAACCCATTGCCAATACTGAGGAAGGTAAAAAGTTTATCGTTGGAGCAACAGCCTTGGGGAGATGGGGAGAATTGAAAGAAATCCAGGGAGCGGCAATTTTCCTTTCTTCGGATGCCAGTAATTACATGGTTGGATCTATGGTTACTGTTGATGGAGGTTGGACAGCTAGGTAAGTTATCTGACTCTGACAAAATGATTTTGAACCACCTTATCAAAAAATAGGGTGGTTTTTACACATTTAAACACTAATTGTTCATGGAGATTAGCAAAGAGCGGGATACCCTCTCCCAATAATACCGGGATGATTGTGATAATCATTTCATCTATCAGATCCTCCTTCAAAAAACTTTGGATGGTTTTTCCGCCATCGATATAGAGATTAGTAAATCCTTGTTCATGAATTTGAGAAAGAATTTCAGTTAAGGTCCCCTTTACAAAAAATGCTTTTCCTTGGTATTTTTCAGGAATTTCAATAAGAGAATTGCTCAAAACAAATACTGGTTTTTGGTAAGGCCAATCTCCATCAAAAGCACAGACTGTTTCAAAAGTATTTCTCCCCATTAGTAGGGCATCTATCTTTGCTGTGAATTCATGATACCCAGTATCCACTTGATCAATTTCTGGAAATGTGGATAGCCAGTCGAGATTATCATTCTTCCCCGCAATTAACCCGTCCAGACTGGTAGCAATAAAGACGCTATTTTTCATTATTCTTTAAGTTATTCAAAGTAAACTTTTTGCCATCCAATGATCAATTAGTTTCATAGCCACTTTGATTATTGAAGCTCTTTTTTCAGGAATTTATAGACAAGATCGCCTAATTGCTCATATCCTTCAGGAGAATAGTGTACGTCGTCGTCTCCGATTCCATAGTTTTTATGAATGGATTTAGAGGGTTTGAAAAGATCATAAATAATAACCCCGTGTTTTTCCATGACGATTTTAGCAACCCGATTATATTTTTTTGGATCCTTTTTAAATCTCCCCGCTTCATTTTCAGGAACATAAGAAGTGTTGACAAAGATTAATTTGGCATTAGATAGCTTTTGCATTTTTATAACCAAGGAATCCAAGTTTGCTTGATATTCTTCCAAAGAAAAAGTAAGGGTCCCATTTACTTTATCTCTATTTCCATACACTTTGGAATCAGGATGCCGGTAGCATAAATCCCATAAACCCCAATTGAATTGAATAATGTCCCAATCTTCATTTCCAATCCATTCTTCAATTTTTTCAAGGCCTGTCCCTGTATGCTGCGCATTTCCTGGATTATGTTTTACAACTGCTTGATCACCAAATTTCTCTTCAACAAATGGAGTATAACCGATGGAGATAGAATCTCCGATAATCAGGATTTTTGGTTTTTCCGGAGTCCAAATACCTATTAAATAGGTAATAATTAGAACGTTGATCAGGAGAATTTTTATCAAAATAGAAGATTTTAATTAATAGGATATACCTACCAGCTACCGCCACCGCCGCCACCAAACCCTCCACCGGATGATCCTCCACCTGAACTCCCCGAACTGGATGGAGAGCTTACCATAGTGGATTGTGCTGAACTAATGGTGCTAGAGAAGGATTGGGAAAAATGATTCATCGTGATCATTCTTCCTGAAGTGGAAGTATACCAAGTAGGGGGTGGAATATGTAATGCATCGAATTTTTTTGCCCATTTGTCAAATAGCCCAAAGGCAAGGGCATAACTCATGGTACTTTCAAAATAAGTTGGATCATCTTTTAAAAGCATTTTCAATTTGTTCTCCTCTGCCACTTTGATAAAAGATTTAAAGCCTTTCAATTCTGTAAGGATTTGGTTTCCTTCTTTGTTCTTTTTGATCATGAACTGACTCATAATCAAAAGGAAAACACAAGTAAAAACTGAAGAAATCGCAGCTAATATCCCCCAAGTGAAAAGAAGTATGGGAGTTAGAACGAATAATAAAAGAATCAGGGCACCTATCGTCCAGTTTTTAATTTTACGTGATTTATTCACATAATAAATCTGCGCATCTTTTTTTAGGGCTTCCCTTGCTTTGCCCATGGTAGTGTAAAATTTATCTTTCAGACTACTGATCAATACTTCATCATGGGTTCCATATTTTGAAAAAAGACCTAGAAACAATTGTTTCTGGTATTCAGGAGCATCCTCTTCAATAGTGTTTTGTTTGATGAGTTTAATATCATCTTTTGCAAACCATCCTTTTTTATCGATCTCTTCAATTTTGAGATATCCTTTTGAAGCCCAATAAGGGATAAGTGAAATCAAATCCACATTATCACCAGAGTCATCGATGAGAAAACCAACCATCGCAGGATCCATGCCTTTTGGAGGATAATAGCTCGTGGTGGTTGTTACCCGATCATCTTTTCCATGTTTCTTCCAAACTCTATAGAAACCGATATAAACAATCCCCAATACAAATAACCAGCCGTAATTCGACCAAAAAGGCCAAAAGGGTTTGATTTCTTTTATACTATTAGCAGGAAACTTAAGAAGAACGGTGACACTTTCTCCTGAATAGGAAATAAAATCATCCAGACTTTTTCCAGAATAAATTCCATTTGAAAAGTCCGAAACAAAATCTTTGCTTGTTTCTGTATTCCCTAAGGCACCGGAGTAAATGAAATAATCTCCCTGTACTAAATTAATATTCTCAGGAACCCTAATTTTGAATTCAATATTCTGAAAACCCGGATCCCAATTCATGGGTTTCAAATTCCAATAAAATTGGATTTGGTCTTCTTCATGGATAAATGCATTATGGACTCGATACCTGATTTCATATTGCTGCTGACCTTCTATTGTAAAATCAGAATCACCTATTTTTATCTGTGCATTTCCGCTCAGCCTCTGCTCAAATTTTGAACTCTTTTCAAACTTGTAATTTGGTACCTCTATGTTGGTAATTTCAATTTCCCTTTTTTCAACTATGCCCTCTGCAGTTTGAAAATCATATTTAGTCTGAATATCTCTGTAAATCCCATGCTTTGGGACTTCAAAAAAGAGGTCATATTTTTCAATGACATCGAAAAAACCTTCTTTGGATAGGGTGATATCAACAGAATAGGAATTGACAGTAAACCCTTGGCCAAAAAGGTTAAAATTGATTGCGATAAGGAAAAATAGAAAAATTACCTTTTTCAAAATATTGAAGTTCAAATGTTTACTGAAGGTCAGGTGCAAAAAAGAATTCAGATTGCTATTTTGAGAAATCTACTTTGACATTTTCTCTGCTTTCAGGCTCGGCCTCAAAATATTCAAAGTGCTGATAGCTAAACATACCCGCAAACATAACCCCGGGAAAGCTTTCTCCATAGGTATTGTTTTCCCGAACTGTTCCGTTGAAATATCTCCTAGCTCTTTCTAGGTTTTCTTCAATTTCATTGAGCTTATCCTGAAGTTGAAGGAAATTTGTGTTAGCCTTTAAATCAGGATAGGCTTCGCTAAGTGCAAAAATACTCCTCAATGTTTTTTGTAATTCGTTCTCAGCTTTGATTTGTTGATTGATATCTCCTGTTGGTACTGCCATGGCAGCATTCCTGGCTTGGATAACTTTTTCTAATGTTTCCTGCTCATGGGCTGCATAGCCTTTAACAGTTTCTACCAAATTTGGTATCAAGTCATATCGTCTTTTTAAGGCCACGTCAATATTGCTCCATGCGTCTTTTACAGTATTTTTATTTTTAACGAAACGATTAAAAATATTTACTAGGAAAAACCCAAGAGCCAGAACAATTGCTAGAATAATGAGTAGAGTTGACATATGTTGATAGTTAGTGAAAGACTATTTGAAAAAAACAGTCAACTTAATTGAAGATGAAAATAATTTGACCAGCTGAAAATACTTTTTTTTATTAAGAAATCCATGTATTTGAGTCATAGAATGCTAATTGCTAATGACATTCATCATGATAGGTTCGGCTTTGAAATTTCCGTTTTAAGAGAAAATTTAAAAGTTAAACAAGAAGAATGACTTTTGTCAGTTTGGCTTTGAAATCACCTGCCTTTTCAGCCTTTTTTCCCTAAATTACTGATTCTTAGAAAGAAATTGAATGCAGGTAAGACTCATAGTTTTTATCTATGGAATTTTATATTTAATAAATTATATTTTTGATATCTTCACGTTAGAAAAGTTAAACTAAAACCCTAATATATATGGATAACCCTCATAATCATTCTTCATCAAACGGAAATAGTTACGGCGTAAACGACAAAGCAGGAAAATGTCCTTTTACAGGTGGTACTATGGCACAAGTTGCTGGAGGAGGAATGCGAAATAGAGATTGGTGGCCAAATCAATTAAAGCTTAATATCCTTCGTCAGCATTCTTCTTTATCAAATCCGATGGAAGGATCTTTCGATTATGCTAAAGAATTCAAATCACTTGATTTGAATGAAGTGAAGAAGGATATCTTCGAATTGATGGAAACTTCTCAAGATTGGTGGCCTGCAGATTTTGGTCACTATGGTCCATTCTTTATCAGAATGGCATGGCACAGTGCGGGAACTTATAGAATTCAAGACGGCAGAGGAGGAGGAGGTTCCGGTACTCAAAGGTTTGCTCCTTTGAATAGCTGGCCAGATAATGCAAACTTGGATAAAGCGAGATTATTGCTTTGGCCGATCAAACAGAAATATGGTAAGAAGCTCTCATGGGCAGATTTAATGATCTTAACAGGAAATTGCGCTCTTGAATCTATGGGCTTAAAGACATTTGGATTTGGTGGAGGTCGTGAGGATGTATGGGAACCAGAAGAGGATGTTTACTGGGGATCAGAAGGTCAGTGGATGGGCGATGAAGATCGTTATAGTGGTGACCGCGTTCTGGAAAATCCATTAGGAGCTACCCACATGGGTTTGATTTATGTGAATCCAGAAGGACCAAAAGGCCAGCCGGATCCAGTTGGAGCTGCAAGAGATATTCGTGAGACTTTTGGCCGAATGGCTATGAATGATTACGAAACTGTTGCTTTGATTGCAGGTGGTCATACATTCGGAAAAACTCATGGTGCCGCTGACCCTACCAAATATGTTGGAGCAGAGCCCGCAGGTGCAACCATCGAAGAAATGGGAATGGGATGGAAAAATACTTTTGGTAAAGGAAATGCTGAAGACACCATTACAAGTGGTATTGAGGTAACTTGGACTACTACCCCAACTAAATGGAGTAATAATTATTTCGAGAATCTATTTGGATATGATTGGGAATTGACAAAAAGTCCGGGAGGGGCATACCAATGGACTCCAAAAGGAGGGGCTGGTGCAGGAACTGTTCCTGATGCTTTTGATCCATCTAAGAAACATGCACCAGCAATGTTGACAACTGACATTGCTTTGAAAATGGATCCCGAATACGAGAAAATTTCAAGACATTTCTACGAAAACCCTGAGGAATTCGCAGATGCTTTTGCAAGAGCTTGGTTCAAATTGACACATAGAGATATGGGACCAGTTAGTAGATATTTGGGTCCAGAGGTTCCAAGTGAAGAGTTGATTTGGCAAGATCCTATTCCTGCTGTGAATCACAAATTAGTGGATGAAGCAGATGTTAAAAATTTGAAAGCTAAAATTCTTGCTTCTGGTCTTTCTGTTTCTGAATTGGTATCTACCGCTTGGGCTTCAGCTTCTACATTTAGAGGATCAGACAAAAGAGGTGGTGCAAACGGAGCAAGAGTAAGATTGGCTCCTCAGAAAAATTGGGAAGTAAATAATCCAGCTCAATTGTCTAAGGTTCTTGAAGTTTTGGAAGGTATCCAAACTGCATTCAATGCTGATCAAAATGGTGGTAAGCAGATTTCCGTTGCCGATATTATTGTGCTAGCAGGTTGCGCTGCGGTTGAGAAAGCAGCAAAAGATGCAGGATATGACGTGAAAGTTCCATTTACTCCAGGAAGAGGGGATGCTTCTCAAGAGCAAACTGATGTTGAATCTTTTGAAGCACTTGAGCCAGCAGCGGATGGTTTCAGAAATTATTATGCTCCAAAACACAAAGCTTCTGCAGAAGAAATGTTGGTCGATAAAGCTCAACTAATGACTTTATCTGCTCCAGAAATGACTGTTTTACTTGGTGGAATGAGAGTATTGAACACTAACTTTAATGGTGCGAAACATGGTGTATTTACAGATAAACCAGGAGTTTTAACAAATGATTACTTTGTAAATCTTCTAGATCTTAATACTACTTGGAATGGTACCACGGATGCACAAAATGTATTTGTAGGAAGTGATAGAAAAACCGGTGAACCAAAATGGTCAGGTACAAGAGTTGATTTGATCTTTGGTTCAAACTCCGAGCTAAGAGCTATTGCGGAAGTTTATGGATGCGCTGATTCAAGTGAAAAATTTGTAAATGACTTTGTAGCTGCTTGGGATAAAGTAATGAACCTTGACAGATTTGATTTGAAATAATAAAATCTAGTTATTAAGAATAGAATATAAAAGGTGATCTGAATTCAGGTCACCTTTTTTAATTACTAAGTTTCTTAGAAAAGTCTGGAGATATGGTTTTTAAAGCATTATTAAAATCCACATATTCCCCTAGCTCCAGCATTGAAATAACTTTATATTTTTTCATTTTAAGGTACTCTAAATACTCTTTGAAAAGCGATGGTGGAGTATTCACCCAAGGATGTTCCATATCAGGAACCCCATGGATTGTAAGAACTACAATATTCCCATCTTTTGCTTTTTCAAAAGCTTCAAAAATTTCATCCTTGTTTGACTCATCAGTCGCCCAGCTTGGGATCAAATAGGGATGGTCAGTCATTGGATCATAGGCTCTGCTTCCTCCAACTCTTGCTGTTTTGTAATTCAATTCCTTTAAAAATTCCAAAGCTTGGGCATTTAAACCATATCCTGGATAGGCGAAGTTCTTAGTTTTTGGGATTCCCAGCGAATCACATTTATCTTCAATGTAACCAAGCTGTGAATTGAATTCTTTTTGAGTCAGTTTGCTGACATTGGCATGTGTATGGGTATGATTCGCGACTTCAAATCCCATCTTATTTAATGCTTGAATCTGCCTCCAATTCATATAAAGAGTGCTGTCTTTGGAATTTGGAGGAAATTCACAAACATAAAATGTCGCTCCAAAACCAAATTCTTTTAGCAAGGGTGCCACGACAGAATAGTGACTTGCCGGTGCATCATCAAAAGTTAGAACTACCAGTTTATCAGGGATTGGGTGCTTTAAAATTTGAGATATTCCAATTTGAAGAATTGAGAAAGTATATAAAAAGAGAAATAGTTTCTTCATGTTACTTTACTGGAATTTATCAATACATCTTCTTAATTCAGAAAGATAGTGATAAGGTAAATCACGCTGATTGCAGTAATTGACATAATGAATGTACCCAAGCTATGTGATTTATTCCCTTGCTTGATGGATAGTCCTGAAAGCTGAGTCACTGCCCAGAAGAAACTGTCATTCGCATGCGAAACTGCCATTGCACCAGCTCCGGTAGCCAAGACAGCAAACACTCTCATTGTATCAGAATCAAGTCCTAAAGTGGCCAAAAGAGGAGCGATAATGGATGCTGTTGTGATCATTGCAACAGTTGAAGAACCCTGAGCAGTTTTTAAAGAAAAGGCGATCAAGAATGGAAGAAAAATCCCCCAACTTGCCCCACTCAAGCTAGAGCTTACCAAATCCCCAATTCCAGAATTTTGAAGCATTTTTCCAAATACTCCTCCAGCCCCCGTGATTAAAATGACAGGTGCAGCTATCAAAATTGCTTCACCTATCCATCCGCTGGCACTAAGTAATTTTTTATCAAATTTTGGTGGCAAAGAAAAAGAAAGAAAGGCTCCTAAAAGCAAAGCGATAACTGGGCTTCCTAAAAACAAAATTACTTGGGTAAAACTATTATCTCCAAAAGGTTGTGTTGGGTATTTGGCAATAGAAGCCAAAACAATTAAAACCAAAGGAATTATAATAGGAAGAAATGATTTTAGAGGAGTCGGAGATTTTTTTACCTCTTTTTCTGGGTCTTCGACTGCAAATTTAGGTTCTAAAGGAATTTTAGAAACGAAGTTTTTAACGAAAATATAGCTTGGAATCAAGGTAATTAAACTGACAATTAATCCCCAGAAAATAACCATCCCTAAATCTGCGTCATAAATACCTGCTGTAGCAATTGGGCCTGGGGTAGGAGGGACAAGTGAATGAGATGCTGTGGCTCCAAGCGCTAAAGCAATGGTCGTTGCGGCATAAGGCACTTTCCCTTTCAGAGAAAGTGATTTGCTGATGGGATTCATCATGATAAAAGTGCTATCTCCAAAAACCGGAATCGAAAGAATATATCCACTAAACATCATGGCAGAAGTGACTCTTTTTTCTCCAATCCACGAGAGTATTTTTTGAGCAATCACTAAAGCGCCTCCCGTTTTTTCTAGAAATGTACCGATCATGACTCCCAACAAAATTAGGAGTCCGATACTTCCTAAAACTCCTCCAAAACCATCTGATACCGATTTTAAAATAAGTTCGGTGGACATTCCTGAAAGCAGGCCATAAAATATTGCTCCTACGAAAAGTGCCAGAAATGGATGGATGTCGAATTTGACAATAGCGACCATGATGAAAGCAAGGGCCACTAGAATAATTATGAGGGTAAGCATGTAGATACTGGGTTAATTTTGGGTTGATGGTATTAATTACCTCAGGTTTAATCTAAAAATTAAAGAAAAATGCCCAATAAAAAAGACCAATCATGTATTTAGTTCTTTAGCGGCAAGGATTAACCAAATTATCACAGTCTTTTCTATTGATCAAACGACTCGTAGGAATAATTTTTTCTATTTTCGAGTAAATTTATTTTTGGTTTTTTGATTAACGACAATAAGACTCAATATGAAAAACTGTTCTCTTTTTATTCTGGTATTTTCAATTCTTGCATTTACAGCATGTAATCCAAAACTGAACGAGGAGGCAAACTTTCAATTGCTACCTCTCCCAAAGCAGATTTCTTGGAATGGTTCTTCCGGAATTAATCCGGCATCTCTTGAACCTGCTTTGCAAAAAGCAAAACAAGAATTCACCTCTGGAGATAAGTTAGAAGGATTTAAAGATTCGGGATTACAATTGGAATTAGTTTCTGATTTGAATCTTAAAAATCAAGGGTATGAACTTTCTATTTCAGGAAATCAAATATTAATTAAATCAAATACCGAAGAAGGCCTTTGGTATGGTTTAATGACACTAGATCAGATAACCCAAGATGCACTCGATCAAAATGCATATTTGCCTTTTACCGAAATTAAAGATGAACCTGCTTTGGCCTATAGAGCGGTACACTTGGATGTCAAGCATCATTTGGAAAAAAAAGAATATTACTATGAGTTGATGGATCGATTGGCTGCTATGAAAATTAATGCGATCATCATTGAAATCGAAGATAAATTGGATTACCAGCTTCAGCCAAAAGTAGGGGCTCCAGATGCTTATTCTATTGCGGATTGGAAAGCAATTTCAGACTACGCAATGGCAAGAAATATTCGAATTTCACCATTAGTGCAAGGACTTGGACATGCATCTTTTATCCTAAAACATCCAGAATACATTCCTATCAGGGATGATCCGGAAAGTGATTGGGCTTTTAAT
>NZ_JAHEBC010000445.1 GCF_024642405.1 Algoriphagus sp.
TCTAAATGGTGAACCCACTATCATGAATGAAAAATAATGTGTATATCCGCAATTCTACCAGTAAGGAGACTAATGCAATACAAAATAAGCTTAACTGTAAATTTTAGGCTGCTTCGGTCATCGGTCTTCCGACCAGATAAGCAAAGAATTTAAGGTGACTGGCATCATTGCGGATAATCATAAAAAATAATATTTAACTGAAAGAATCATGCTTAGAATTTTTATAGTAGCAGCCGCATGCATGTTATCACTAACATCAGTCGCTCAAAATAGCATTATTGGCTTTAAGGCAGCTAATATCGAAAGCCAAAATAAATTAGAGGATGCATTTGATGCCCAACTTTCTTCTAAAAATTTAGATGAATGGATGCAGTTATTATCCGATAGGCCCCATTACGTAGGAACGGAATATGGTCGTCAAAATGCAGAATGGATGATTGAACAATTTACATCTTGGGGATTTGACGCTAAAATTGAAACCTATCATGTCCTGTTTCCTTATCCAAAAATTAGGCTGCTAGAGCTCACCAAACCAACATCTTATAAAGCGAAACTTTCTGCAATTCCTATTGCAGAGGATAAGTACACACAACAAAAAGATGAGCTTTTACCAAGTTATAATGCCTTTTCAAAAGATGGTGATGTAGAGGCAGAATTGGTTTTTGTCAACTATGGCATCCCTGCTGATTATGAAGAGCTAGAGAAGCTAGGGATAGATGTTAAAGGTAAAATTGTAATTGCCAAATACGCTGGGTCTTGGCGAGGGATTAAACCTAAATTGGCCGCAGAAAAAGGAGCAATAGGCTGTATCATTTATTCTGATCCAGAAGATGATGGTTATTATAGAGGCGATACTTATCCTGAGGGAGCTTTTAAAAACGAAACTGGTGTACAACGCGGGTCAGTAATGGACATGCCACTTTACCCGGGCGATGTACTTACTCCAGGTTATGCAGCCACAAAAGATGCCAAGCGGCTCGATCGGAAAGATGCTCCAACGATTACCAAAATCCCAGTACTACCCATATCTTATCAAGATGCATTGCCGCTTTTAAAAGCACTTGGTGGCCCGGTTGTCCCTGATTCTTGGAAAGGGGCATTGCCAATCACCTACCACGTAGGCCCAGGCCCGGCAATGGTTCATTTGAAGCTTGAATTTGATTGGGAACTTAAGCCGATATATAATGTAATAGCCAAAATGAAAGGGGATGTTTTTCCTGATCAATGGGTAATGCGAGGAAATCATCATGATGCATGGGTACATGGAGCCAATGACCCTATCAGTGGGTTGGTAGCACTGCTCGAAGAAGCACGCGCAATAGGCGAATTGGTGAAAGCTGGTTATAAACCAAAAAGAACTTTAGTTTATTGTGCGTGGGATGCTGAAGAGCCTGGTTTGATCGGATCTACCGAATGGGTAGAAGACCACAAAGATGAATTGCAGAAGAAAGTGGTGGCATATGTCAATTCAGATTCTAATGGAAGAGGCTTTTTGTTTGCAGGAGGTTCACATACCCTTCAGGCTATGTTTTCAGAAATAGCTGACGATGTGGTGGATCCTCAAACAGGAGTTTCTGTTAAGAAGCGAAGAAGTGCTTTTGATTTATTAAATGGCGGTGATGGAAATTTTAGATTAGGTGCCTTAGGTTCTGGTTCAGACTATTCGCCTTTCATCCAACATGCTGGGATTGCTTCATTAAATTTAGGGTATTTCGCAGAAAATGCCGGTGGCGAGTATCATACTATCTATGATACCTATACACATTATAAGCAATTCAAAGATCCGGATTTCGAATATGGAATTGCATTAGCAAAAACAGCAGGAAGAATTGTCCTTCGATTGGCTAATTCGGATGTGTTACCATTTGAATTTCAACAATGGAACCAAACAGTTTCCGGGTATATGTCAGAATTAATCAAGCTTACTGATGGTATGCGTGCAGCTGTTGAAAAACATAATACATTGGTTGAAAAAAATGTATTTGAACTGGCAACAGATCCTAAAAAGAATTTGGCGAAACCTGGGAAAAAGGAGTTAATTCCTTACTTGGATTTCACCTCTCTTCAAAATGAAATGGTCGCATTAAATAAAGTAATTACTGATTTCTCTGCGAAGGATTTCAGCAACCTAGATCAGGCCAAAAGTAATAAGTTGAATGAGAAGTTATTGATAACCGAGCAGGCCTTAATTAATGAAGCCGGATTACCTAGAAGGCCTTGGTACAAGCACCAACTATATGCCCCTGGTTTTTATACAGGTTACGGAGTTAAAACTCTGCCCGGAGTTAGAGAAGCGATTGAACAAGAAAATTGGGAGGAAGCAGCGGATCAAATTAAAATATTAACCAATACACTCCGTGGGTTTAAAAACCATATTGAAGAGATGTTAAGTATTGTTGAGTAACTGATTTACTATGTTTTTACATAGCAGCCATGCTTTTGGATGTACAAGACAGGAAGCTATTGACTATTGCGTAAGCCAGCTGTTCAGGTCCCGATAGCCATCGTGGAAGGAATCCTGAACCTAGCTCATAGGATTTTAAATCTTCCGAAAGTACTTCGAGATTATATCCTCTATTTTATCTAGACTTAAAGAGCTAGAATCCAAAAAATACCGAGTAAGGAATTTGGTGACTTGCGGGTATATTCCCATTACTAAAAGAAAATTCCCCCCTACTCTTTAACAATAAATAGATAGGCTTTGCAAAAGCGACCGTGAATGTTTATTTCATCAGGTGTCTGTTCATAGTGTTTATTCCGCTTATTATCAATACATTAAAAAAGCATTCATTTAAAACCAAAATAGATATAAACAA
>NZ_JAHEBC010000446.1 GCF_024642405.1 Algoriphagus sp.
TGGGTCTGAGGTGGAAAAGATGTCCAAGTCCAAATACAATGTGGTCAACCCAGATGATATCATTGAAAAATATGGGGCTGATACCCTTAGGTTGTACGAAATGTTCCTTGGTCCTTTAGAGCAATTCAAACCATGGAATACCAATGGAATCGATGGAGTATTCAAGTTTTTAAGAAAGCTTTGGAACTTATACCACACTCAATCCGGAGAGTTTCAGGTCTCTGATGCTGAACCAAGCAAAGAAGAATATAAGGCACTTCACAAGGCCATCAAAAAGATGGAAGAAGACATGTCAAGTTTCTCATTCAACACATCCGTTTCAAGTTTTATGATCTGCGTGAATGAATTAAGTGCTTTGAAATCTAACAAAAGGAAAATTTTGGAACCTTTGGCAATATTGGTTTCTCCCTATGCACCACATATTTCTGAGGAACTCTGGAGTCTTTTAGGTCATCAAACTTCAATTACTGAAGCCTCATTCCCTGTTTTTGATGAAAAATATTTAAAAGAAAGTGCTTTTGAATATCCAGTTATGATCAATGGAAAAATGCGGGCAAAAATCAAATTGGATCTTTCACTTTCAAAGGATGAAATAGAGAAAGCTGCATTAGCAGATGAAATAGTCCAAAAATGGCTGGACGGTAAAGCTCCAAAGAAAATGATTATTGTTCCTGGAAAGATTGTAAACGTAGTCATTTAAGATTTCTCACCATATTATTAAGGAGTAAGAAAACAAATCATTTGAATTCTTGCTCCTTTCCTGTTTTAAGGGCTATTTTGATTTTTTAAAAAAGCAAGAATGATCATTTACACCTATCCAGTACAAACTGCTTTTACTGACCGTGACTTGCAAATGATCAGTCCCGAATTAAAAATCAAGCCTTTAGAGTTTACCCAAAGCCCCTTCCAACTTCCATTCTACTTTGTTTTACAGTTTTTTCAGTTGTCATGGTATTTACCAAAAACGACTCAATACCTCTGTTTTTTTGGTGGTTATCATTCCGTATTGCCTGTTTGGTTTGGAAAGGTTTTTGGAAAGAAATGTATTATAGAGGCGGGAGGAACCGATTGCATCAATATGCCGGAAATCGGGTATGGGAATTTCAGAAAGAAATGGCTTCGAAAAGCTACTGTTTACAGTTTTAAAAATTGTAGCTTAATTCTCCCTGTTGCACAGGCTTTAGTTAAACAAGAATATAGATTCGATAAATCAATTTCCCCCAAGCAAGGCTTATTAAATTTAATCCAAGATCTCACAACACCTATTCAGGTAATCCCAAATGGCTTTGATCTTGATTTCTGGAAAAACCTGGAAATAAAACGACAACCATTATCCTTCATTTCTGTTGCAACAGGCACTTCAAATCCCTCACGTGCAAAAGTGAAGGGGTATGACTTGATCGAGAATTTAGCAGAAAATCATCCCGAGTGGAGCTTTACTTTGGTGGGAGACCCTGATTACCAATCAGCCAATCCAAATATCAATATCTTAGGAAAACACGCTCCATCTGATCTTTTGAAACTTTATAATTCTCATCAATTTTATTTGCAGCTTTCTACTTCTGAAGGCTTTCCAAATTCTCTTGGCGAAGCCATGGCATGCGGCTGTATTCCAATTGGCTCAGCAGTTGGAGCTATTCCTGAAATAATAAGAGATAAGAGACTGATCTTAATGCAAAAAGACATTCAAAGATTAAATGAGATTATAATATCTCTTTTGAATTTTGATTTAAAATCAATTCAAAAGACCTGCATTCAAATAATTCATCAAAATTATAACTTCTTCAAAAGAAAGCAGGATTTAATAGAAGTACTATCCAAGTAAAAAACTGTTTTCAATTTTCCATTCTACTTGAATCCCTTCTTGATTAAAGAAATTGTATTTTCTTAAAGGACATTTTTCTCATAAGTGATATTGATCACTGCATAAAAGTTTAAATAAACTGACCTTCCTTAAAACAAAAAAGGTCATGAAAAAGCTCATTGGATTTTTCCTCATACTGGTAAGTATTTCTTCATGTCAAGAAGATGAAAAACCTTTACAGATAGCCATTCTAAATGAAGGTGATCAAAAAACACTCCTTTATATGCGAGAGGAGGAAAAACTTGCTCATGATATTTATATAAATGCTTTTGATAAGTATGGCATTTTAGCTTTCCAAAATATCGCAAACAGTGAAACTAAACACATTCAGGCTGTTTTGAATATGATGAATCGGTATCAAGTCACTGATCCTTTAAATGGGAGTACCAAAATTGGAGAATTTACAATTCCTGAGATTAAAGAATTATACCTGCAATTACTAACAAAAGTAAATGAATCAAATAGCCAAGCACTTCTCGTAGGGCTATTAATAGAAGACTTGGATATTTATGATTTAGAAAATGCTATATCTGAAACTAATAACAATTCATTGATTTTACTCTATGAAAATCTAAAATGCGGGTCCATGAATCATTTGAGATCATTTGAAGATTTAGCGAGCCTATCAAACCTAACATATTCTCCAATATATATCTCCCAATCAGAATACGATAGTATTCTTGATAGCCCTAGAACTAGTTGCAATAATTAATATCATTTACATGCTATTCTCTATTTTAATTATGAATAATCTAGAAAAACCCAATTAATCGGATTCAATTTCCAAATGGAAACATCTCTAGAAAAATAAAGATTAATGCTATTGAAAAACCAGTTTGGTATGAAGAACACAATAAAGCAGGCAATTAAGAAAAAGCTCCTTGTGATTTTTATCACTGGAGCTAGTAATAATTTGAACTATACTTGAATATAATTTATAGAAGAAATAA
>NZ_JAHEBC010000447.1 GCF_024642405.1 Algoriphagus sp.
AATCGGAAAGTGAAGTCCCCATATTAGAGCTATAACAATACAAATGAAGCCACTGACAAGAAGTTGCTTGAGTTTTTGATTTTCTGATAGGTTGGCGCTTTTCAAAATTTCTCCTGCATAAGCTCCAATTATAGTGAGGCAAATCGCTGGAAAAGTTGTCAGAATTCCCAGCTCATCATATTGGCCCTGAAGTAACCTACCAGGAAGGAAAGTTCTATCAAACCAGCCTACTAAATTCCCTTCAAAACTGAGGTTTCCAGCTCCGAAACCGGGAATAGGTATTAGGAATATAGCAGCATAATAAAAGAGTAAAATAGCTCCCACGATCATTAAACGCTTTTTCGAGTCAAAATTTAGGAAAAGAACTATCGTGATAAATCCGGCAATTCCGATTCTTCCTAGCACTGAACCCAAGCGGATTTGCTCCCAGTCAAAAAAAGGAAAAGGAGCATTTTTCACCAATAAACCAAATCCAATAAGCATTAGCATCCGAATAAAGGCTTTTCGATAAATCTCTTTTTTAGGAATTTTGATTTTCTCTGCTTTTCCAATCGAAAAGGGAATGGAGACTCCTGAGATGAAAAGAAATAGTGGAAAAATAAAGTCATAGAAGGTAAAACCGATCCATTCTGGATGCTCAAATTGTAGTGCCAAACTATCTACCCAAGTCCAAGATGTTTTTCCTTCCAGACTAGCAAAGAATGCATCTGCTCCACAGATCATCAACATGTCAAAACCTCTTAATGCATCGATTGATACAAGGCGATTAGATTTGGGAGTTAAGCTTAAGGCCATATAGATTACAATTTAGGTTCCCATCCTTTTTCATATTCTCTACCCCACAGTTTCATAGCTGCTTTATCTTTTAGAATCCTTCCTGAACTTTGGTCAATTTCTAAGGATCTCCCAGTTCGGTAGGAAATATTCCCCAAGTGGCAAAGCAACACACTTTTTTGAATCTCTGGATAAGGAGAAATTTGGCTTTCTCCCTTATCTATAGCATTAATAAAATTTGTAAAATGCGCTATATCCATATCAAAGCCAGCTCCCTTTTGATCAACCACCGTATTGGTTGTTGGCTCAGCAGATTTGATAAGTTGGTTTTTGTTATCGTAGATTTTATAGGAATTATTTAGCAGTTCTAAGGTTCCATTTTCTCCATGGAAAGACACGCCTGAACCCATGGCATTGATATCTCTTCCATTGCAGCTTCTCCCTTCCCAAGAAATTGATTTCCCGTCCGCAAAGTCAAATGAGGCAATTTGAGTATCCGGAGTTTCCCAGTCATCATGGTATTGATACCGACCTCCGCTTGAATAGGCTTTGATTGGGTAATCTTCCTGCAAACCCCATCTTGCTAAATCCAAAAAGTGAACTCCATTATTGACAATCTCTCCTGTTCCCCAGCGCCAATGCCAATGCCAGTTATAATGAATCAAATTATCCTTGAAATCTGCCCGGAGTGCAGGTCCTTGCCAAAGTTCATAATTCAACCAATCAGGAGGAGTAGTAATTTTCCCTTTTCCAATTGTTGGTCGGGTGTTGGTATACCAAGTTCTCGCAAAATAGGTATTGCCAAGAACCCCGGAGTGAAGTTCATGGATCGCCTCCTGAACTCTTGGCCAAGACCTGCGCTGGTTTCCCATTTGAACTATTTTCCCATATTTCTTGGTAGCCTCAATTAAGATTTCAGATTCAGCAGGATTGTGGGAACCCGGCTTCTCAAGATAGACGTGCTTTCCGGCTTGGAGTGCCATCATTGCTGCAGGAGTATGCCAATGATCAGGCATGGCGATAGAAACCGCATCAAGAGTTTTATCTTCCAAAGCTTTGCGGAAATCCTCCAATCCAATTGGAGGAGTTTTGACCCCAGAAGTCTTAGCCAATTCGATTCCTTTTTCTCGAGCTTTGGAATCCACATCGCAGATGTAGGCTATTTCTACATTAGGAATTTGGGCAAAAGCTTGAATGTGTTGAGATCCACGACTATTTACTCCTATTACTGCAACGCGATACTTGTCTTTTAGGGGATACTCAGACAAAATATTAAATCCAAAAGTAGAGGTCATTGCTCCTAGTCCCAATGCTCCAGTGGTTGCTGCTTTAATAAATTTGCGACGATGAGGTTCGTTTTTCATGAATTGAGTTTTTTGAGAGTTTATTAAGAAGAATAAACTTGTTTCCCCTTTTTGATAGTTTTAAGTATTTGGAATGGGTTTTCAGTATCATTTTTCACCACCAATAAGTCTGCATCTTGCCCAATTTGAAAAGGATCATAGTTCTTTTCAAAAAGATAATGAGGTCTAGATGATGCCATTTCCCAAGCTTCTTGAATCGTGGCGAGATTATTTTTCAAAAGAAAAGCAACTCCCTGTCTCTGATTCATAGCTGAGCCAGCAAGAATTTTGGGGTTGGAACTCAAATGTAATTTCCCTTCCGAAGTTAAGGTCACATTTCCACCAATAGGACTTTTATAGTCTCCTGGAGGCATTCCAGCAATCGAGACGGAGTCGCTTATGAGCATGAGGTTTTCTCCTTTAACCTTTTTAAAAACCTGGATTACTTCCTTCGGAAGATGAAACCCATCTGCTATTATAGTAGCAGAAAGCCCATCTTCCGATAGTTGAGACCATAAATAATTAGGATGTCTTGCCAAAACCGGATGCATGCCATTTCCCAAATGGGTAGAAAGTCTGGCTCCTGCTTGAACTGCATCTATTATTTGCTCGGGAGAGGCATTGGTATGACCAATTGATACTAAAATTCCATTCTCCACGCAGGATTTGATAAATGAAATTGAATGTTCCCATTCA
>NZ_JAHEBC010000127.1 GCF_024642405.1 Algoriphagus sp.
TGGATGAGCTTTATTTAAAAGGTCTTTTGCTCTGAGGTTAAGTTTCAATAACATACTATTCCATTGCGTAGTAGTTATTCTTTCCTTTACAACGTCAATTTGATTAATAAACCTTGCGACAGAATGCGCATAGGCTAAAGTTTGTTTGTCGATAACCTGTTCGGAGCTATGATAAAAGTAAAGTTCGGTAGGATGCGTTTTCATAAAGATTTGGGTTTATTACTGATATAATATACTGATAATGTAATGTTTATGAAAATAATTTTTTGATTAATTGTAGTTATTAAAATAAAATAATATTGTGAAGATTGATTTGAAAAGTTTTGAAGAGGAGAGTAATTCCGAATTTGTTTCTAATAAAAAATTGAAGGAGAGACTTCGGAAAGTGAAATCAAAGGAACTAGATAAAAAATTTGAAGAGTATCATAATGCTGTTTTTGAAGAAATCGATTGTCTGGAATGTGCAAATTGTTGTAAAACTACGAGTCCCATTTTTATTCAAACAGATATAGATCGACTAGCAAAGGTTTTCAGAATGAAAAGCAGCCAGTTTATTGAGGAATATTTGTTTAGAGATGAAGACGGAGATTTTGTATTGAAGTCATCTCCTTGTCCATTCTTAAATGAAGACAATAAATGTTTAGTATATGATTCAAGACCTAAAGCTTGTAGAGAATATCCTCATACGAATAGAAAAAATATGCAAGGAATTTTAAACTTAAGTTTAAAAAACACGCTTGTTTGCCCTGCGGTTTTTAAAATTTTCCTCGAGATTGGCAAAGATTATAGGAAGTAATTCATTTCTTTTGCTTTTTTGAGAGACAAACCTAGAATAATTAATATGCAAAATCAGGATACACACTTTTTGGGAGTGGACGTGGGAGGAACTCATTTAAAAATCGGACTTGTAGATAGACAAGGCGAAATTGTTGACTTTCAAAAAGAAGATACCACCCCTTTTCGTGACGATTCTGAAGGCTTTGGGCCTTGTTTTATCAAAGGAATTGGGAAATATTTGGAGAAATACCCACAAGTAAGAAAAGTAGGTATTGGTCTACCTGGACTCATTTCAAAAGATCGAAACACCACTTTAGAAATACCTGCTATTTCTAGTTTGAATGATTTTAATTTGAAAGGCGGTCTGGAAAAAAAGTATCCTGGTTATGAATTTTTTCTTGAAAATGATGCAGCCGCAGCGGCAATAGGAGAGTTTTATTTTGGCAAGGATAATCCCAGTGCAAATTTTCTTTTTGTGACTATGGGAACCGGAATAGGAAGTGCTTTAGTCCTGGATGGAGAAGTGTTTAAAGGTTCGCGAGGAAACGCGATGGAAATGGGGCATATGCTATCAAAAGGAACAGCCAGACTAGAAACTCTTATAGGTAGAAATGGTATTTTAAAAATTTTTGAAAGAATGATTGCAGCTTATCCTGAAAAAGCAATTGGTTTGGAAGGAAAAGAATTAGGTACTCATTTGCTTGTTGATACCGCTAAATCCGGAAATGAAGTTTCTTTGATGGTCTTTAAAGAAGTAGGTACAATTTTAGGCGAAGCAATAGTATCTACTATCCGCATCCTAGATGTAACGGAGGTTTATTTTGGTGGAGGAATATCAGCGGGACTTGAATTTATGATGCCGTCTATGGATCATACAATTAGACAATATTTAACTCATTATTATGTGAAAGATTTGAAGCTCAAAAAAGCAACATTGGAAAATAATGCCGGAACCTTAGGGGCTGCAGCTCTTTGCTTTATGGGTTCAGGGTTGTAATTGTTACTTCAGATACCTTACTAATTGCATTCATTCGAAAAAGAACTCTAAGGGGTTCTTTTTCTGATTTAATTCCATCACAATTAGCACTTGGCTCCAAAAAGTAAAAGAAAAAACTTTGGCTTTTATCCACTAATTCAACGCGATCAGGTCTTCCGAATGTCTTTATTATGGATTGGTTATTTGCTCCTAAAAATGTATTCTTGATTTTCTCCAATTCTTCAAGATCATCCATTCTTAACCCTTTGCAGCCATACCGGTCTGACTTCCAATTTTCAAGGTTTATATTCCCCGCATCTAATTTTCCACCACAAGATGCTAGTATGAATAAGGAAAGCACTAGTAAATATTTAATTGATTTCACCATGAATCAGAGAGATGCTGAAGATATTTTAGAAGAAAGCTTCCGGTTTTTAAAAAGCCAGAAGAAGGATGCAAAAGTATAAACTCCTAAAGTAGAAAGCAGTAATACTTGAGGGATATTACTTCCGAATAAAAAGAAAATTGAAAATGAGAAACAGATTACCCGAATAAATTCCTGAGGAAAATACCAGCTTCTTTTTTCAAAAATACCAGAAAAACTAATAGTAGTCCATATAATTAAAAGGCTTATTCCAGTTTTAGGCACCCAAGAAAACGAACTTACTTGGAACAGAAAATATCCTGTCAAAACGAGCAGAAGAATGTACTGAGAAAAAATATACCAATTGATTGACGGAGGGACTACAGTATCGAATTTCTGAAAATTAGATTCTATTTCTTTTGGAGCACGATATCCTCCAAGATAAGCTGGAAGCCACCCTGGTTTATTAAAAAGGTATTTGATTTTATCTTTCAAATTTTTGATTTGCTTTATTTCTTCTTTCATGGTGGCATAATGAGCCACATTAACCCAAAAAGGATTCCAGCTTCTTACAGGTGTGGTAATTCCGTAAGTTGGAGTCTCTTCTTCTTCTTGAAAAGTTCCAAACCACTTATCGAAAATAATAAAGGTTCCGCCATGATTTTTATCAATGTATTTCGGGTTTCTACCATGGTGAACTCTATGATGTGAAGGTGTATTCATGAATAATTCAAGAAAACCCATTTTGCCAATCACTTCGGTATGGATCCAAAACTGATATAATAAATTCATACCTGATGCCAGAATCAACATTAAAGGATCAAAACCTAAAATTGCCAATGGGAAATAAAAAAAGAATGTCCAAAATGTCTGGGTACTGCTCTGGCGAAGCGCTACAGATAGGTTATATTCTTCACTGGAATGGTGGACCACATGGCCTCCCCAAAAGAGGTTTACTTCATGACTCATTCGATGAGCCCAGTAATAACAAAGGTCGTACAAGAAAAATAAGATAAGGAAAGTCCAAATATTATTGGGAATTTCAAAAACTCCGAATTTCTCAAAAATCAAGGTATAGATTCCAATGGAAAGTATTTTGAAAAATACGCCAGTCACTTGAGACATGACTCCGCAGTTGATATTAGTTATAGCATCATTTAGTCTATAACCAGGATGTTTTTGAAATCGAAGCACTAACATTTCTAGCGCCATCAAAATGAAATACATAGGAATAGCGATGACTACTGGACTGAGGTTCATTTATTTGAGAGTAATTGAGACTGTAGTTGTCAAATATAAACATAAAAGGAACACGTAATAGGTCAATTCTGTTTCATCAAATCCTTTATATTAGCACATTCAATTATTCAAAATATGTACTATCGCTTTGGCAAGGCCTTTTATTTCCTAAGTATCCTTTTCTTTATTTTCTATCTCCTGTATTTCTATTCGGCTATGCCTGATCAAATTAGCTTTAGCCAAGGTCAGGAAGGAAATATGATTGAAGAAATCAGTAGAGGAATGTTCTTCTACGGAATGATTGCAGTATTCGTACTCTTTAATGCAATTATTTTACTTCCTCCAAAATTACTGGAAACTAAAAATCATCGTGGATTAGTCCGCTTATTTCCAGTAGGAGATAAGTTTAGGGATTATTACCTAGGATGGTTTTATTCTTTTGGAGGAATATTGAATGTTAGCTTAGCCCTATTGATATTTTATACCCACGCTGTAAATAACCAGGATGATGCAGCACCGCAGCAGTTTGATTTCCTTTTCTATATTATCCCCTTCTTATTTGTTGTTTGGGTTATCGGGTTATTTGCGATTATGGTGGGTAAATTCAAACAAGTACAGAATAAATCATAATCGGTTTTATCACAAATTTAATTATGGCAGAACCAGTTAAATATACAGAAGACAGTATTAAATCCCTTGATTGGAGAGAGCACATTCGACTGAGACCCGGTATGTATATCGGTAAATTAGGAGACGGAAGTGCTCAGGATGATGGGATTTATGTTTTAGTAAAAGAAGTTCTCGATAACTCAATAGATGAGCATATGATGGGCTATGGAAGAACAATCGAGGTTAAAATTTCAGAGCATAAAGTTGAAGTGAGAGATTATGGAAGGGGGATTCCTTTAGGGAAAGTAATTGACTGTGTTTCAAAAATAAATACTGGAGGTAAATATGATTCTGGTGCCTTTCAAAAATCTGTGGGATTGAATGGTGTCGGTACCAAAGCTGTTAATGCTTTATCTGACTTCTTTAAAGTTCAGGCATATCGGGATGGAGAAACCAAAGTAGCTGAGTTTGAGAGGGGCATTTTGACTAATGATGCTCCTATTTCTAAAACATCTGACAGAAACGGGACCAAAGTTATTTTTTCACCGGACGCAAGTATATTCAAAAACTATCATTTCATCCCTGAATATCTTGAAAACCAAATCTGGAATTATGCCTACTTAAATGCTGGCTTAACTATTAATTTCAATGGGAAAAAGTTTTTCTCAGATAGAGGATTATATGATCTTCTCTCGAATAAGGTAGATGAAGAAAGTCTCAGATACCCGATTATTCATCTCAAAGGGAATGATATAGAAGTTGCCATAACCCATACTGGGCAATATGGTGAGGAATATTATTCATTTGTTAATGGTCAATACACCACGCAAGGGGGAACTCATTTAGCAGCATTCAGAGAGGCAATAGTAAAAACTATTAGAGAGTTTTTTAAGAAAGATTATGACGCTTCTGACATCAGGCAAAGTGTGGTTGCTGCAATAGCAGTGAGGGTGCTTGAACCTGTTTTTGAATCACAGACTAAAACCAAGTTGGGTTCCCAGTCTGTTGGTCCTGAAGGCCCAACTTTAAGAACTTTCGTAAATGATTTCATTAAAACTGAACTTGATAATTATTTACATAAAAATCCGGCTGTTGCCGATGCGCTATTAAAAAGAATTCTTCAATCAGAGAGAGAAAGAAAAGAAATTTCAGGCATTAAAAAGCTTGCAAATGAACGAGCTAAAAAAGCCAATCTTCACAATAAAAAACTTCGTGACTGTCGGGTTCATTATGATGATCCTAAAGCTAATGAGGATCTAAAAAATAATACCATGCTCTTTCTTACTGAAGGAGATTCCGCTTCTGGCTCAATTACCAAATCAAGAGATGTTCAAACCCAGGCTGTTTTTTCTCTTCGAGGTAAACCCCTTAACTGTTACGGAATGACCAAAAAAGTGGTTTATGAAAATGAGGAATTCAATCTGCTTCAGCATGCACTGAACATTGAAGATGGAATTGAAAATCTCCGATATAGAAAAATCGTTATCGCAACAGATGCTGATGTCGATGGGATGCACATCAGGCTTTTGATCATGACTTATTTTCTGCAGTTTTTTCCAGATCTAGTAAAAAATGGTCACTTATTCATTCTTGATACTCCCTTGTTCAGAGTAAGAAATAAGAAAGAGACTATCTATTGCTATACCGATGAGGAAAGACAAAAAGCAATTCATAAGCTAGGTTCAAAGCCGGAAATTACGAGGTTTAAAGGTTTAGGAGAAATCTCTCCTGAGGAATTTGGGACGTTTATCGGAGAGGATATAAGACTTGAACCTATCATATTGAACAAGGAAACCAAAATTGCAGATTTGCTTAGTTTCTACATGGGTAAGAATACGCCGACCCGTCAAACATTTATTATTGACAATTTGAAAATAGAGAAGGATTTGGCTTTGGATGATCCAAAAGCTGAGGATGTGAAAGAGGAGGAGGCAGCCTAAAATCCCCGATTTGTTGAATTTTAATTTATTATTTTCTGAATAGAAAAAAAGTATGATTTAAATGTCTGAGGACATTATGAGTTTTGCTTTAAAACTGGAGTTATTTCATGAGTGAAGAAAACGATTTATCAAAAGAAGGAAGCCTTCATGATTCCGTCCCAGTGACAGGAATGTACAAGGAATGGTTTTTGGATTATGCTTCTTATGTAATTCTCGAGCGTGCAGTTCCTGCTATTGAAGACGGTCTTAAGCCTGTTCAGCGTAGAATACTTCATGCAATGAAGGAAATGGATGATGGTAGGTTTAATAAAGTTGCCAATATCATCGGACAGTCCATGCAATATCACCCTCATGGTGACGCTTCAATTGGAGATGCTATTGTCAATATCGGACAAAAGGAGCTGTTAATAGAAACTCAAGGTAATTGGGGTGATGTAAGGACTGGAGATAGAGCTGCTGCTGCCCGTTACATAGAAGCCAGACTTTCCAAATTTGCTCTAGAGGTCGTTTTTAATCCTCAAACCACGGAATGGCAATTATCCTATGATGGTAGAAAAAGAGAACCAGTAACACTCCCTGTAAAATTCCCTTTGCTATTAGCCCAAGGAGTAGAAGGAATTGCAGTTGGTCTTTCTACAAAAATACTTCCCCATAATTTTTGTGAACTGATTGCAGGATCTATAGAAATTCTAAAAGGCAATTCGACAAACGTACTTCCGGATTTTATTACAGGAGGTTTGGCTGATTTTTCTGAATATAATGGTGGACAAAGAGGTGGAAAAGTAAAGGTTAGAGCAAAAATTGAAGAAGAGGATAGTAAAACAATATTAATCAAGGAGATACCTTACGGAACGACTACCGATTCTTTGATTGATTCGATCTTAAAAGCCAATGATAAAGGTAAAATTAAGATTAAAAAAGTGGTGGATAACACCGCAAAGGATGTTGAGATTGCAATCCAATTGGCACCTGGTGTATCTCCTGATGTAACAATTGACGCCCTTTACGCATTCACGGATTGTGAAGTTTCTATCTCGCCAAATGCTTGTGTGATTATAGAAGATAAACCAGTTTTCCTGAATGTAAACGAAATTCTGGCATACAATACCAAGCAGACTAAAGCTCTTCTTAAAAGAGAATTAGAAATTAGAAAAGCTGAGCTGATGGAAAAATTACTTTTTTCCTCTCTTGAAAAGATTTTTATTGAAAATAGAATTTATAGGGACATTGAGGAATGTACGACTTGGGAAGCAGTTTTAGAAGCTATCGATAAAGGGTTGGATCCTTACAAACCTGATTTTTATCGGGAAATTGTTCAAGAGGATCTTCTAAAATTGACCGAAATTAGAATCAAAAGAATTTCCAAGTTTGATGCTTTTAAGGCGGATGAGTTGATGAAAAAACTTCAAGATGAATTGAAGGAAGTCAATTATAATCTTCGTCATTTGACTGATTATGCCATTAAGTATTATGAAAATCTTTTGACCAAATATGGTAAAGGAAGAGAACGGAAGACAGAAATAAGAACATTTGATACGATTGAAGCCACTGTCGTGGCGGCAAACAATGCAAAGCTATATGTTAATCGAGCTGATGGTTTCGTTGGCTCTGGCTTGAAAAAAGATGAGTTTGTTTGCGATTGCTCGGACTTAGACGACATTATTGTAATTCGAAAAGACGGTAAGTGCATGGTTTCTAAGGTCCAGGATAAAAACTTCATGGGTAAAGATATCCTTCATATTGCTGTCTTTAGGAAAGGGGATGAGCGTATGGTTTATAATCTTATCTATCTAGAGGGTGCCTCCGGAAGAGCAATGGTAAAAAGGTTTCAGGTATTGGCAGTGACCAGAGACAAGGAGTACGATTTAACAAAAGGTACGAAGGGATCAAAAGCATTGTATTTGACAGCTAATCCTAATGGTGAAGCAGAAATTGTAACTGTCTATTTAACTCAAGGTGCTAAGGCAAGAGTTAAAGTCTTCGATTTTGATTTTTCCACCATTGAAATAAAAGGAAGGGGAGCAGGGGGAAATATTCTTACTAAATATCCTGTGAGAAAAATTCAACTGAAAATGGAAGGTGTTTCTACTTTGGGTGGATTGGATATTTATTATGACCCGATTGTAGGAAGATTAAATACTGACGAAAGAGGAAACTTAATTGGAAATTTTTTAGGAGACGATAAAGTCTTAGTATGTTATAAAACTGGAGATTACGAACTTACCTCTTTTGAATTAACCAACAGATATGATCCATCTAATGTAATTTTAATAGAAAAATTTGATCAGGATAAAGTTATTTCTGCAATATATTATGATGGTGGTTCTAAGACATATTATGTAAAGAGATTTCAAATAGAGACCACTACACTCAATAAGAAATTCAATTTTATTACGGACCATAAACAGTCTTATTTAAAGGTGGTCTCTACAGACAAGCAGCCTCAGGCTTCGGTAGTTTTTGTGAAAGGAAAAGAGGAAGAAGTAATGGAATATGACCTGGATATGTTGATTGATGTAAAGGGTTGGAAAGCAATTGGAAATAAGTTGAGTTCACATACAGTCAAAGAAATCAGGCTTGTTGAGACTAAAAAGACTAATTCCGAACAAAAAACTGAAGAGGATTTAGAGTCTGATGAGGAGGATCAAATAGAAGTTGGGAAAACGATTAACCTTTCTGTTAAAAAGGATGATGAAGAACAATTAGGCCTGTTCTGATAAAATTTGAATGGGTAAAAATTCATCTATAAATATTGAACAGAGATTAATTGAATATTTGGGTAAGTATATTACAGATCACAAGAAATCTGTAATTGAAAAAGTACTTGAACGGAGAACCCGGTTTTTTACTGTTGTATTGGAAGATATTTTTAAACCTCATAATGCCAGTGCAGTTCTTAGGACATGTGATTGTTTTGGAATTCAAGACGTTCATGTCGTAGAAAAGAGTAAAGAGTATAAGATCAACCCATTTGTTACTCGAGGAGCATCCCAATGGGTTGACCTTTATAAATACAACAATGCAGATGGTTCAGGACTAAAAGTCTGCTTTTCTAATCTTAGAAGTAAAGGCTATAAAGTCTTCGCTACCAGTCCAGATTCAAACTCAATCCCCATTGAAAACCTTAATCCAAATGAAAAAATCGCTCTTGTTTTTGGGAATGAACATGAAGGAGTTAGTAGTGAAGCTATAAGAAATGCAGATGGATTGGTTCATATCCCAATGTTGGGTTTTACAGAAAGTTTCAATATATCAGTGGCTGCTTCATTGTTTTTGCACCATTTAATCCAAAACGTAGATAAAGAGAGAATCCCTGAATTTCATTTGTCTTCCAAGGAAAAGTTTGAACTTAAATTGAAATGGTATAGATCTATTGTAAAAAACTCAGAGATTCATGAAAAAGTATTTCTACAGTCTTTGGAGGATTAAACCACTTTATTTCTTTGAAAAAATAGATTTCACTTTTTCACCAAAAGGCTCTGTTTCATTTCTTTTCTTAGCCTTTTGACGTTGTCGTTGTTTCTTTTTTTGCTCTTTACTTTTTGTTAAAATAGTTCTAGCGGAAAACCCAACTTGCCCTCTATAAAATTCTTCTCTTCCGGAAAGGTTGAAGTTAGGTTTATAATCAACTGAGAGTACTGTATTGGCAATAGTAAATTCCAAACCACCGATTGCTTCAATTCCCATAGTGGAATTACCATAGGTTTGGATGATTTCTTTATCTACTTCATTTTTCATGAAACTTTCTTCGTTTCCAAAAGAGACGCCAGCTCCTAGATAGTAATTAAACCTCTTTGAAATAATAGGTTTATGTTTTTCTAGTAGAAGACTTAAGTTTGTATTTCTTGCGAAATCGGTTTGAAGTATCCCCTCTAAACTGGTTCGGTCTAAAATTCTTTGTTGAAAAGTAATTCCAAATTGCCGGCTGAGATTGTTATTTCCCAACCTAACCCCAACAGCATTACCATATCGCTGTGCAAAAAGAGAGTTGATTGAAATTGAAAGTAGAAACGAAAGGAATAATAGAAAAAGCTTATTGCTCATTAAAAGAATTCATTAGTGGAACTCCGCATTGTCCAATAACTATTCCAATTCTTAAAAAACTTAAAAAATGTGTTATCAAAAAAGCCTTCCAAATTTTTGGAAGGCCTTGAATATTATTCGCTTACTACGATGTTTTCTATCTTATCACCAGCTCTGATGGCGTCAATCACTTCAAGTCCCTCTACTACTTTTCCAAAACAGGTGTGGTTTCTATCCAAGTGTGCCGTATTATCCCTGCTATGACAAATAAAGAACTGAGAACCACCAGTATTTCTTCCAGCATGAGCCATAGATAGTACACCTCTGTCATGATACTGATTTTCCCCGTCTAATTCGCACTTTATTTTGTAGCCCGGTCCACCAGAACCATTTCCAACTGGACATCCACCTTGAATTACAAAATTTGGAATGACACGGTGAAAAGTCAGCCCGTCATAAAATCCTTTATTGGATAAATCGATAAAATTCTGAACTGCA
>NZ_JAHEBC010000128.1 GCF_024642405.1 Algoriphagus sp.
ACTGTCCATATGACCGCACAAAGCAAATCACATGAACCTTCCCTCGTCTTCCTCAGGTTATTATTTTTTTCGCCTTACATCACTTCAAAGAACTTTTTCCTAATCATTTTTAGGAGTTGTCGAGGTTCGTTTCCCCGAAAGCGAGTGCAAATATCGGGATTTAATTTTTGTTTCAAAACTCAAATCGAAAAAAAATTATTTTTTATTTCTTCCCTTATTCACTCTTTTTAAAAACCCCTTGAGTCTTTTCTCAAATGGGAGTGCAAACATAGGGCTGTTTTGCTAAATTCACAAACTTTCATGCTGACAAAATCATAAACTTTTTAATGATTTTTTGCAGCTATTTAACAATCAGGACTTTGATTTTTTAAACAAAGGAACAGTGCTGCATGGTTCACCATACATAATCGATTTTGCCCTGCTTTGAACTAATGAAACAATTCGTCCATAGGCAAAAAGTGGGATGGGGAATTCAGAGCATCCTTTTACGATTACTGGCCTATCCTGAAATGAATTTAAATCAAGATGACTCAAACATTCCTCTACAATCATTATTTCCAAAGTCTCTAGATTACCTACTGCGTATCCTCTGGATATTCCAGTAAGATAGGTTGCCACTAACATAAATGCCCAATTTGGAACGATAGCATCTGCACTACATAATATAGCCACCCACTTATTATTGTATTGACTCCAATCAATCTCTTTTAAGGCAATGCGGAAATCCTTTTCTTTTATCACCAGACCTTGAAACAAAAAAGGTTCGAGGTCAAAAACCACTCTTTCCTCTTTTGGATAAATCTCCTCAAGATTCAAAGAAATAATTGCACTTTGGGCAATTCTATTTACGATCTCACTCATGATATCAATAATGGGTTTTTCTTAGACTTGAGAACTTTGAATTCTTTTAGATAGTTCGGAACAAAATAAGCGAGATTCTCAAATTCACTTTTTTGAAATTTCAGCCAGGCAATTTCTCCTACCTGATCAGCAGAAATCTTTTGTTCTAAAAAGGCAGCATTCCGATGAGTAATTACTTCTTTAACTTTTTGAACCGCATCTCCAATAAAATAAACAGAACCATTCTCTAGATATTTTTCAAAGGAAGTTGCTTCTATTACTTCTGAATCCAAAAACGCAACTGAATTCATTTGGTAATCAAAAACCTCTCTATAAACCTCCATCCGCCGGGCATCAAGCATGGCAATGATTTTGGAATCAGCTCCCGCTATGCTCCTAGCCCCTCTTGCTAAAGCTTTTAAAGTACTTACTCCTATTAAAGGAATAGACAAAGCGAAGGCTAAACCTTTAGCTGTTGATACTCCAATTCTTAATCCAGTATAAGAACCCGGTCCTTCTGAAACCGCGATTGCTGCTAAATCTTCGCTTTTACATTTACAGGTGTTTAGCAAATCATCAATTAAACCTATAAGTCGCTCCGAATGAGCTCCCGGAATATTTACTTCTTTTACTCCCAATAAAGACCCATGATCATGTATTGCAACAGAGCATACAGGGGTTGATGTCTCCAATGAAAGTATCAATGCCATGATTATTTTGAAGAAGCTGTTAAAATTTGGTTTAACTTATCTGGAATTGAAAGAAAATTCAAAGCTTCCTTTACAGCTGGATCATCAATCAAACTTGCTTCAATCATTCCTTCCTGGAAATAATATCTTGACACGATTTCTTCTGATAAAATCTTCCTTATTTCTTTTTGATGAGTAACCAAATCTTGCTCTTTACTATGATTTACTTTAGCCTTGATAGCTTCAATTTGAGTTTTTATTTCATCATAGTATTCTTCTTTCTCTGCATAGTTTGTCAGATCACTAACTGATTTCTCCAAATAGGTAGTGTAGTCATATTCTTTGCCTTCCAACCATTTAACAAACTGATCATATTCTTCATCTGAAATTGAAAATTCCGAAGGGTTGGTTATTTCTGGATGGGAACGAGCATATTCTGTTGCAAAATCAAAAATATGGCTTCTTGCAACAAGGCTGTAAGAAATTGGAGCATAAGTGACTTTATCTACCAACTCATCTGGCTCTATCCCTGCTCCATCTAAAACCAATCTTCCATTTTTAGTCTTGAACTCTTTTCTCAAAGAATCTGGTACCGTCGTAATTTCTCCATTTTCCCTCGTTTGTGCATAATCAATTGCTTGAATACATCTTCCACTAGGAATGTAATATTTAGCAGTAGTAATTTTCATTTGGGCGTTGTAGGAAAGCGGTATAGTCGTTTGCACTAATCCTTTGCCAAAGGACTTTCTCCCAATCAATACAGCCCGATCATAATCCTGAAGGGCTCCAGCTACAATTTCAGAGGCTGATGCCGAATTTTCATTAATCAAAATCACCAATGGAATCTCTTTGTCCACAGGTGTCTTTGTAGTCTTGTAGGTATAATTGACATTTTCGAGTTTGCCAATTGTTTTTACTATTTCTTTTCCTTTTGGAATAAATAAGTTTACTATTTCTGCGGCTTCATTGACTAGACCTCCTGGGTTATCTCTTAAATCTAAAATCAATCGATCGACTCCTTGCCCTTTTAAATCCAGCAATGCATTCCTTACCTCGTTAGAAGCATTTGTAGTAAATTCGCTTAATTTAATATAGCCTGTGTGATCATCTACTTTCCCATAGAAAGGGACATTTTTAATTACAATTTTTCTTCTGGTCAAATTAAATCCCAAAGTATCATCACCTCTTTTCACTTGTATAAATACGTCTGTATTTGCTGGACCTTTCAGTAATGATGAAACATCAGAGGTAGCTTTATCAACTACTGAGACTGTGTCAACCATTAATAATTCATCTGCGATCTTCAGGCCAACTGATTGGGCAGGAAAACCAGTGTAAGGCATTATAATAATATTACCTTGACCTCTATTTCCAATTAATGCACCAACTCCACCATATTCACCTGTCGTCATCACTCTAAAGTCAGCTGATTCTTCTTCAGGAATATATGTAGTATAAGGATCCAACTCTTCCAGCATTGCATTAATACCAATTGTGACTAATTCATCCGGATCTATTTCATCCACATAATATGAATCCAACTCACGAACCATCGTAGCGAAAATGTCAATATTTTTTGCTAGCGCAAATAACTTATCGTTCTTGGTTTTAAAAGCAAAAAATCCTGAAAAAATGATCGTACCTAGTACAAAAACTAGTATGTATTTCTTAAGAGATTTATTCATGATCTGGAATATTGGAATTGAGTTCTTTGACTAGTCGCTTGAGTATTTGAATGATTTTAGTCTCTACTTCGTGAAACCCCATCTTTACAGATCCCACAAAAATCAGCCCTAAAGTCAAACCGTTGATTTCTAATGATGAAATCAATTGTTTATTAAGTCTGTATGCCTCTTTCATTCTTCTTTTGATGAAATTACGATTTACTGCCTTTTTGATTTTCTTCTTCGAAACGGAGAAAAGTACCTTGGGGGTTCCATCCACTACCCCCTTTTTAACAAAAAATTGAACTTTAAAAGGGTATAAAAAAAAAGAGGAACCTTCGTTAAAAAGTTCCTTGATCTCTTTTTCGGCATGAAGCCGCTCACTTTTTGGAAGTTTATAATTCATTACAAGGAGTATAACCGTATGTGAACATACGAAAACAACCTTAAAGAATTTTACTTCTTCAATGTCTTTTCAGATGACACAGATAATTTGTGTCTTCCTTTTGCTCTTCTGGCTTTCAATACTCTTCTACCGTTAGCAGAAGACATTCTTTCTTTAAAGCCGTGCTTATTTTTTCTTTTTCTGCGAGAAGGCTGGAATGTTCTTTTCATGATCGAATATCTTTATCTATTTGCTTCTTGGACTTCCTCTCTGAGGAATAGGCCTCAAAAAGGACTGCAAAGATAAGTAGCATTTTTTGAAATACAAACCTACCCTATACATTTGTTATATACTAACTTGATATCTATGCACAAATATACATTAAGATGCTCCAACCCTTCTTCTCAATTTCTTCAAATTCAGTTGGAGTTTACTTCGATGAATGAAGATGAAATCCTTTTACAATTACCCGCTTGGCGTGCTGGACGCTATCAATTGGCAAATTATGCCCAATTTATCCGTGGTTTCCAAATCCAAAATAAGCAAGGTGAAGTTATTCCATTTAAAAAAATAAGCAAAGATTGTTGGTCTTTCGAAGCGAAAAAAAATCATAGTTATGATATAAAATATGATTTCTTCTCCTCCAGAATGGATGCCGGGGGTGCTTGGATAGATGATCAGCAGATATATATTAATTTCATTAATTGCTGTTTCGAGATAAAAGGAACTAAAAACCATCCAATTGAACTTCAAATCGATCTTCCATTTTTTAAGCAACAAGTTTGTACTCTTCCCAAAAACAAGTCAGGAAATTGGTATGCAGATGATTTTCAAATGTTAGTAGATTCTACTTTGGTTGCGTCCAATACACTAAAACAATGGCACTATAATTCGGGAAACACGCTATTTAATATTTGGATTCAAGGTGATATTCATTTTGAGAAAGATATTTTTCTAGACCATTTTCGGAAATTTACTGATACTCAAATTCGAGATTTTGGGGAATTCCCAGAACTGGAATACCACTTTATATTTCAATTACTTCCTTATCCACATTATCATGGGGTTGAACACCAGAAAGGAACAGTAATCACTTTTGGACCAGCTGAAAGCCTTTCTGATCCTGCTCAAATGGAAGACCTTTTAGGGGTAAGTTCACATGAACTATATCATGCTTGGAACGTATGCAGGATCCGTCCAATAGATTTACTTCCTTATGATTTTTCAAAAGAAAATTATAGCCAGGCGGGCTGGATGTTAGAAGGCATCACAACTTATATGGGTGATTTGTACCTTTTAAAATCGGGAGTTTTCACTTTAGATACCTATCTAAAACAAATTGAAGGCGTCCTCAAAAAAGAAATCCTCAACCAAGGCTGGAAAAATCAATCAATTTTAGAGTCTAGTTTTGATCTTTGGTTAGATGGATACCAAGCCGGGATTCCAGACCGCAAAGTGAACATCTATTCCCACGGATGTCTCATTTGTTTTTGTCTTGACATTATGCTTTTAGAGCAGGGATGTAGCTTTCCTGAGTTTATGAAGAAGGCTTGGTTAATATTCGGTAAACCCAAAATCGGGTATACCAATGAAAGTTTCTGGAATTTATTACTGGATCAAGTGCAAGACCCTATGCCATTTCAAGGTTTCTATGATCGGTTTATATCTGGCAAGGAAGACTTAATCCTCTTTTTCTCTGAAAAAATAAGACAACTAGGTTTAGAACTTGAATTAACTCCCAACCCAGATTTATTGGCAGGTAAACTTGGCATTTTAATCTCCGAGAATAAGATCACGAAAATCCACCAAGATTCCCCAGCTTTCATGGATTTAATGATTGGAGATCAAATCAAATATCAAGAATCGGAAAGCCAAATTCATGTAGTAACCTCAAGGATCAATGGTTCTTTTCACGAATTCAAATATGAATCAACAGGGAAATACTATCCTAACCCAATTTTAAATATTGGAGAAGAGATAGGGTTAAGAAAGAAGTGGTTGAAATAAAAATGCCCCCAAAAAGTCAGGAACTTCTTGGGGGCATATCATTTAACTTCCCTTTTTTACTATTTAAAATCAGCTTCTGTGAGTGAAGGATTGATTTCTAAGGTTTCTATTTTTGCTTCCAAAGGAACAGGTAACATCGGCGACTTCATCGTCCAAGCCATGGGTATCAACACACCGTTTTTCTCTTGGTAGTCGCTGTAAAACGTATCCCCGGATTTTTCATTTTCATTTTTGATTTTCAAACCAGAATCAACCGCATAATAGTTGATCACTTTGGCACCTGAAGGATTAGAAACAATAACTTTATATGCTTCGGTACCCTCTACATCTTTGACACCATCTAGCTCCAAAGAATATCCCAAAGCTTCATAATATAATTCAGGGATAAACAAAGCATTCATTTTTGCTTCTTCATATTGCTCATCAGTCATCTCCATAGTTTGACCTTGTGCAGAAACAGATCCTTTTCCATCCATCATAGTAGAACTCTGCATGACATTTCCCATCACCATGGTTTTTTGACCGAATCTCATGTTTGAATCATCAAAAGTCATAGCAATTTCTACTGAATTCCCCATCACGTCTGCTGCCATTATCACTTTCGCAGCTTTTATAGATTTTGCAGCATCTTCTCCGCCAATTGCTGAGATATAATTTTCCAGCACTTTGGAAGCAGTCATACTCGCATCAGCCATCACAATTTCCTTGGCAGGATCTGCCATATTATCGTACATCCTAACTTCTCCAAACTGCGCCAATTTATCTTTGATTTCAGCGCCATTACCTACTGCTGTGATATACATTTTGTCTGGCTGAATTAAATCAACAGCAGCCTTATTAATATCCTCCACAGTGTAAGAATTCATTTTTTGAAGATAAGTAGCGTAATAATCCTTAGGGAGATTATAGCGTTCGGTATTCAATGCAAAGTTTGCAATCGTAGACGGGCTCTCCAGTGAGCGTCCAAATGATCCAGCAAGATTTGATTTGGCTTTTTCTAGTTCTTCTTCTGTCACGCCTCCTTTAACAAGACGATCTAATTCATAAATAAATTGTACAACAGCAGAATCCGTAACTTCAGTTCTTACTGCCGCATTTGCAGAAATTCTACCGATCAATTTATCAGATGAAATGGAAGAATATGCTCCATAAGTATAGCCTTTATCTTCTCTTAAGTTCATGAATAATCTAGAAGAAGAACCACCTCCCAAAATCTGGTTGACCAAACGGCTTGAAATGTAATCTTCATCGCCTATTTTCAAATCGAGAGGCTGTACAATATTGATATTCGTTTGCACAGAGGAACTTCTATCCACTAACCCTACCACATTTGCTTCTGGTCTTGTTGGAGTTTTATAAGTGAATTTTGGTACATCCCCTGCTTTCCAATCCGCAAAATACTGATTAACAACCTTCTCTGCTTCTGCCTTATCCATATCTCCTACGATCGCCAAATAGGCAATATTTGGCTTGAAAAATGTCTCGTAATAATCTTTGACATCTTCCACAGTGATATTATTAATCGTTTCTTCAGTCGTCACCTCTCCATAAGGATGGTCTTTACCATACAACACTGCGTTGGTTAATCTAGAAGAAATCGCTCCCGGATCATCTTTACTAGTAGCGAGTCCTGTTAGCGTCTGCTTTTTTAATTTGTCTAATTCTTCCTGAGGAAAAACCGGATTATAAAGCACATCGGCCATCAATTCTAAAACTTTTGATTGGTGCTTTTTCAGGGAGGAGGCGAAAATTGAAGTGGAGCTTGCAGACAAACTTGCACCGATAAAATCAATTTCCTCATCTAATTGATCCTTTGTTCTGCTGGTTGTCCCGCCAGTCATCATTTCCCCAACAAATCCAGTCAAACCTGCCTTATCGCCTTCTAGTAATGGATCTCTTTCCAAAACTAAGGTGAAAGCTACTCGAGGAAGTTTGTCATTCTTTACCACAAAAACTTTTAGACCATTATCCAATGTGAAGGTTTCTGCTTCTCCGATATTGATTTCCGGAGCTGGTCCTGATTTAGGAAATTGGCTTCTGTCCAGCTGTGCAAAACTCACCACAGCTACCAAAAAGCTTAATACAAATGATATCGTTATTTTTTTCATGTCAATTTGAATATTAAGGTGAAACAATTATTGAGCTGGTTGCTGTGCTTTTGGTAAATAATACAATACAACTCTTCCCGTTAGATCAAGATATTCTTTCGCTACTCGCTGAATATCTGCCTTTGTTACCTTGCTGTATGCATCCATTACTTTGTTGATGTAATTCGCATCACCATAAATTGCATGAGCTTCAGCCAAGTTCTCTGCGATTCCATCCATAGAAGAATTACTACTCACAATGTTGTTTTCCATGATGTTTTTCAGCTTCAAAAAGTCCTGATCACTTATCCCTTCATCCTGTACTTGACTAATCAATTTGTCAATTTCTGATTCCAGGTCTTTTGGCTCAACTCCCATATTGGCTATACTGTACATGATGAAAATCCCTCCATCTTCTAATTCCAAAGGTATAGCAGCTACAACTAATGCTTTTTGTTGCTTATCCACTAACTCTTTTGTCATCAAAGAGGATGCTCCTCCGGTCAGATAAGTAGAAAGCATAGATAAGGCATAAGAATCTTCATCTGTTTTTGGAGGAAGGTTATAAGCCTGAATTACTGCGGGAATCTGAATATTATCATAAATCACATCTCTGATTTCTTCCGACTTTTTAGGCTCGGTTACGTTAGGTCTGTAGATTTCCTTTTTACCCATTGGGATTTCGGTGAAATATTTTCTCACCCAATCTTCTGTTTGTTTGTAATCAATATCCCCTGCGATTGTTAAGGTCGCATTGTTTGGCACATAGAAATCTTTATAAAACTGCTGGAATTCTTCAATGGATGCTGCATTTAAATGATCCATCGAACCAATAGGTGCCCATTGATAAGGATGCTGAGAATATGCTCTTTTTAAGGTTTCTGGAAGAATCGTTCCGTAAGGTTGATTTTCATATCGCTGACGTCTTTCTTCCTTTACCACTTCGCGTTGAGTCTCCACACCTGTCTCATCAACTTTGGAATGAAGCATTCGCTCACTCTCCATATAAAGAGCCAATTCCAATTCATTGGAAGGTAAAGATTCATAGTAATAGGTGATATCATTTGAAGTATAAGCGTTCAGTGTTCCACCTCTTCCCTGGATGATATTCATGTATTGCCCCCGCTCAATGTTTTCCGAACCTTCAAACATCAAGTGTTCAAAAAAATGAGCGAAGCCTGTTCTCTCTGGGTTTTCATTTTTTGAACCCACATGGTATAATACGGAAGTCACCACTATAGGAGTGCTTTGATCTTGGTGCATGATCACATGCAGGCCATTATCTAAATCAAACTCTCTGAATTCAATTTTTTTTTGGGCCATGGACGGGAGACTCAGTAGCCCTGCCATGATACCTAATACTGTAAATTTTCTCATTGTGATAAGATTGGGTTGTTAAAATTCTCTATTGTAATTCAATCGTGAAATTTTTGAAATTGTTTTAAATGTTTACATACAAATACAAAAGAGGATATTTTCTTGTAAATGGCATCCAATTTAAAACTTTCTACTAAAAAATACGATATAGAAGACTTTCTAAAATTTCCTTTGTTAAATAATTATAAAAAAGCTTCGCCGTCTACAAAAGCTTAGTTCTCTATGTCAAGGATTTAAGCGATTTAAAATATCTTTTGCTTGATGCCATTCTAGCCTAGGACCAAATTGACTTACTATTTTTGAACTAGCCATAGATGCTAGTTTTCCACTGGATGCATAACTATGCCCATTAGTGATGCCATACATAAATGCCCCAGCAAACATATCTCCTGCCCCATTGGTATCTATTGCAGTAGTTTCATAAGGCTCAATGTCAATAAAGGTGTCTCCATCAAATATCATCGCTCCGTTTTTCCCTTGAGTAATTACAAAATGCTTTGCTATTTTCTTTAATTCTTCCCGAGCTTCCAATAAATTATCTTTACCCGTAAAAATCATTGCTTCTTCCTCATTAGCAAAGAGCAAATCTACACTGGCACCTACTACTTCTGTCATCGGATCTTTAAAGTACTTGACCATGGCAGGATCAGAAAAAGTCATGGCAACTTTCACTCCATTTTCTTCTGCGATTTTCTTCGCATGAATCATCGCATTTTTCCCATTCTCTGAGGTGATCAAATACCCTTCGATATATAAATATTGGGAATTTAGAATTGCAGTATCATTGACATCTTTAATAGAATAAGTGGATGTAATACCAAGAAAAGTATTCATAGTTCGCTCCGCATCTTCTGTCACCATAACCAGACATTTCCCAGTGATCCCTTCTTCAAGATGCAATTCATTTAAGTTATGATCTACACCGGCAGATTTCATGTCATTCATGAAAAAATGACCCATCTGATCGTTAGCAACGCGGCAGGAATAATAGGATTTCCCGCCAAACTGACTAACTGCAATCACAGAATTAGCTGCAGAACCTCCACATTGCTTCTTGGCTTGTTTTGCATTGATCACTTCCATCAGTGCATTTTGACGATCTTCATCCACCAAAGTCATCAAACCTTTTTCTACACCATTGTCAGCAAAAAACTGATCGGTTACTTTAAACTCTATATCTACAAGAGCATTTCCGATGCCCGTTACGTCGTATTTTTTCATTTTATAATTAATGGAATTTGTAATGTTTTAAGGTTGTATTTATTATGGTCATTTCGACAACGAGGAACGAGAAGGAGAAATCTCTTAATTGAAAAAGATCTCTCCCTTTGGTCGAGATGACGTGAAGATCAATCTTCTCATCTATAAT
>NZ_JAHEBC010000448.1 GCF_024642405.1 Algoriphagus sp.
AATCTTTTCAATCTGCTTCCTAACTCCAATGCCCCAATCTTTGAGATTTCCTAACTACCGGAAGGCAAGCTCTCTCGTCTTTGGCGGATCGAAATGACCTGCTTTGACATGTTGTTTTAGAATTCGTATTCAAAAAAATCCAGCGAGCCGGCAATTTCCGACCCGCTGGTTTTATTTAATAAGGAAAACTATTGATTTACAACCAGCACATTTTTCGTGACTTTCCAGTCCCCATTCACATTTACCAAGGTATTGGTATAAGTTCCGGTAAAATCAACCGGCTCACCTCCCGAGGTACCTTTCACACGATAAGTTCCTTTTGCAATCACTGTCCCATCACTTAATACTTCATGAGTTCCCACATTAATAGATACTTTGAAATCATTTGCAGCAAAATCCGCTACCATCGCTGCCTCTATTTCTGCAAAGCCATTAAAGGTTGTTCCATCAGACATGACTCTAACAGCATCAGCTGTATACCTTCCCATTAGTGTTTTCACATCTTCCTGATTATAAGCCTTTTCATAATCTTTGACAAGTTTGGCCATTTCCTTATCTAGATTCTGTGCCATTACTGGATAGGTCAGTATCAATGATGCAAGCATTAGATACAAACCAAATTGGATCGTTTTTTTCATAAAAGTGTCGTTAAGTTTTGTTTGCCTACTCTCCTCAGTTTTCGGCTTCCCTGTACTACTTGATACTAAAAATCAATTCAACTCTAAAAACTAATCACTGGGGAGTCTGTGTATGAGTTTATGGAATATCATTAAAGTAGCCCCCTTCAGTCTTTATAAATTACAATGATTATTCGATAAATAAAACTTTAAGTCAGATTTGTTTCAAAATGAAACACTTTTTTTTATATTTAATATACTTATTTAAATATATATATTGTTTTATTTAGATGCTTTGCCTACCTTAAAAGAGTAATTTTATTATCAAAACTTAATTATTTAAAATCATGAAAAACACAATTTTAAACAAGTGGAGCTCAGCATTTTTCTTCTCCATTCTGATTTTGGTATCCAGCTGTAGTTTGGATGATTCGGTACAGGCACCTGACCTGTCCAGTGGCACAGAAACCATTTTAAAGCCTAACATGAAAGTTCCGAATGACTACATTCCTGGTAACACCAATGCTCGAAAAAATTGGATGCCGGGTGAGGGATGGGCTAAGGCCTATAATATTGATCTAACCGTTGAGTCCGGGGAAAATATCGATCCTCAAACAGAGACTCATAGCTACAATGCTACCCTAAAAGCTGGAGAGATTTCTGGAACTTTTGAAGTGGTAAATTATGATATGGAAGGAGAACTTTTAGCATCCGCTAAAGGAGAGGTGCTTTGTATGGTTTTTGAAGAGGATTGTAAAACTGTTAGAATGACAGGAGTCATTACAGAAGCTTCAACAGAAAGTCTAGTAGGTAGATACGCTATTTGGTTGGCTGAAGACAATGGCAATGGCCTTGACGCAACCACAGACATACGTTATAACCAACCGAAATCTTCTGCAGATTATCATTGTGAAATTGGATTTACTCCTGCACAATTTGGTCAGGGTTTATTCTTTGAAGAAATTGAAGGAAATGTAAAAGTTAAATCAATGGATTGCTATGGTGATGTGACCGGGGATAACGGTAAATAAGCGGATTATATAATTCAACTTAAAATTAAAAAACCATGAAAAATTTAATTTTTAATTCTGTTTTAAAGTATCTGTTGTTGCTTCCTCTTTTAATCTTTGCTGGATGTAATATGGATAATTCAGACCAACCATCAAATCTTGATGAGTTGAACTTGAAGGATGGGTCGGTGAATAAAACTCTTCCCCTTCTGTCTGAGAACAAAGAATTTATGGACGCACTTCGTAAAATGGCAGCAGCTCCCAAAGGAACTGAACAAACTGACGTGGAACTGTATTCAAAAAGCAACAAAAAGTGGGTAGCCATGGCAAGTGGTGGTGGTAAAGATCTTTATCCGGACTCCGATGAACCAAATTTTGAAATCACTTTTTCAGCACGTGAAGATGCTGATGGGAATGATGTAGGAAAGGTTAACTGGAAAGATACGGAGGGAAATGTAATTGCTTCCGGAGAGGTAGATTGCCTTTATGTTGAGGGTAATCGAGCTTGGGTTCGGTATGTTTTTGAAGTAGAAGATGTTCCCTTTTTAATATGGATTGGATTTGAGGATAATGGAGAGGGTTCCAAAGCCGAATCAGACCGCCATACTTATATTTATGGTGGATTGAAAGCAGACTTTGATTATCTTTCTTGTGAAGATTTTGCCGCATCTGATGGATTTGGAGATGGATTCCCTGTGGAGTGGGTTCGAGGAAATGTTCAAGTCAATTAAGAAATAAAAGCGATCCTCAGGACTTAAGTTAAGTTTTGCTATTTTTCTTAGCCGAAAGAATAAACTTCTTTCGGCTTTTTTATTTTCTTGATTAGGTACAGAAAAGATAGAGTTATTTCCTGTAATTCAGATCTATTTCCACTCATCTTTAATTTCCAAATTCCTTTGATTAACTGTAGGCTTGCTTAAGAAATGGAGAGATCACCCAAGATCATTTTCATCGCTTCCAAAGCCAGTATTTCCTTACTATATTTTTAAAAATGAAAGGAAATTGGATAAAGAATAATCTTTCTATGATGACAGCTATAGTATTCACTTAAGATTACTAGGAATACGTTTTTAGCTTCCCATAACAATCAAGGTAATTCCACCCTTGATCTGGCCGTTCAATAAATTGGTGTTTACCAATTCAAAACCTGTAGCCTGACCTTTTTT
>NZ_JAHEBC010000129.1 GCF_024642405.1 Algoriphagus sp.
ATCGAGTCATATTTTCAATATGCTGTGTATACTGGTCAAATGCGGTTCCGCTAACGCCTTGATTATGTATGGCGTATTTTCTGAATTCTTCTTTATTGATCATGTTCGAGTTTGTTGTGGTAGACAAAAATAAAAAAAGCCCTTAAAAAAGGACTTTTTTATGATAGCAATAAGCAAATTACTTTTCTAAAAGTTCCTTGAACTTATCAATTGATATTTCCTTCTCCTTCAAATCGATGTTTTCCTGCACATAGGCAAGCACTTTATCGTTTTGAACTGAAGTTAGCATATTCATATAATTTTGACCGTCTTCACCTTTCAGATAGTTATCGACAAACATATCCATGCTTTCCTCCATTTGAGAACCTAAACCAGAGGATGCAAATTGCTCTCGGATCATTTCTTTGGTTTTTGCGATAACATCTTCATGTTCAGCTTGAATTTTATTTTCAGTAGCTACTTGATTGGAAATTAAAGACCAAACAAGTTGCTTCGCATAAATAGGGAATTCTTTCTCTACGTCTTCTGAAGAGACTTTACCCTCATTGGCTTTAAGTAACCACTCTTTTAAGAATTCCTCAGGCAAATCAACTTTTGCAAATTCCGTGATGGATTTTTTCAACTCTTCCTCCGTAAATACTTTTGATTCTCTGTCGTAATTACCTTGTAGTGTCTCTTTCACTTTTCCGACAAACTCATCTTCTGTTTTGACCACGTCCGGACCAAAAACTTTATCAAAAAATTCCTGATTCATCTCAGCAACCTCTGTTCTATTGATATTCTTTACAATGAAAGAAATAGATCCTTCTATTGTATTTGCCTCTTCTTCATCCAAACCAAATGCTTCCTCCCATTGACCTTTTTTCACATCTTTAGCATCAAACTCCACTACAGCATCTTTGCTAATTCCAATGAATTTTCCAGCAAGTTTTTTGGTGATCTTTTCTAGATCTAATGAAACTGTTTTTGTGAATTCGGTTTCATTTGCCTTTAAATCACCATAGATACGATCCCCTGCTTCACTAACCTCTGGATTAGAACTTTTGCCAGATTGAGATTTTAAGTTTTCTATTGTTTCATTGACTAGCTTATCGTCTACCTTAATAGCATATTTTGTTCCTTTGAATTTTTTATCAAGAGGAATGGAGATATTCTCTACAAATCCGATTTTGTACTCAAAATCAAATTCTTTTTGAGTTTTCCAATCAATAGAGTCATTTTCCTTTTCTACCGGAAGTGGTTCTCCAAGAATTTTAAAAGTCTGCTCTTTGAGATAGGTGTTTAAAGATTCTCCCAAAATAGAATTGATTTCTTCAACCAAAACCGAAGTTCCATAAATGTTTTTTACCATGGAAACAGGAGCTTTGCCAGGACGAAAACCTTTAATATTAGCTTTCTTGGCATAGTCTTTAAGTTTCGCATCTACCTTTGGTTGGTAATCTGCTTCCTTTAGTTTAATTTTAATTAAAGCTTGATTTGTTGATTGCTTTTCTAATGAGATTTCCAAGGCGTTTAAATTTATTATGATGATTAACTAAAAACCCTCAATCTCCTTCCTGTCGACTAAACAGTAGAGTGATTGAGGGTTCGGTATTCGTGCGGATAGAGGGACTCGAACCCCCATGCCTTGCGGCGCTAGATCCTAAGTCTAGTGCGTCTACCAATTTCGCCACATCCGCTTATTATTCAAGCAGGAAAAATCTTTAAAATCAATCAATTCCCTGATTGTGGATGCAAAGGTAAATAGTAATTTTCAAAATACAACAAGTCGTAAAAAAAAATTAAAAGAATTAGGCAAGTTATTCAACTCGTAGCAATTTTAAAGTAAAATACACCTATATGATCCAAGTGGATATAGATGAAGAACGAAAAGAGATTCTAAAGCGCTATAGGCGTTTATTGAAACAGGCAAAACCTGTGCTTAAATCAGGGGATACCAAATTGATAAAAAAGGCATTTAATGTTTCTCAAGAAGCTCACAAGGAGATGAGGAGAAAATCAGGTGAGCCATATATTTATCACCCTTTGGAAGTTGCATTAATTTGTGTTGAAGAAATCGGATTAGGGACCACATCTATTGTCGCTGCACTTCTCCATGATGTGGTAGAAGATACCGATTGGGAATTGGAGGATATTGAGCGTGAATTTGGCTTTAAGGTCATGACCATAATTGACGGGCTGACTAAGATTTCAGGTGTTTTTGATTACGGAAGTTCACAGCAAGCCGAAAATTTCAGAAAGATGCTTTTGACGCTTTCTGATGACGTGCGGGTAATCTTAATCAAACTGGCAGATCGTCTCAATAACATGAGGACTCTCCAAAGTATGCCTCGGCATAAACAACTCAAGATAGCATCTGAGACGATGTATCTTTATGCCCCTTTAGCACATAGATTGGGACTTTATTCTATCAAGTCTGAACTGGAGGATTTGTATTTAAAGTACACAAATACTGAGATTTACAATGATATTGTTCAAAAAATAAATGAGTCTAAAACAATTCGGAATAAATTCATCAAGTCATTTATTCAGCCTATTGAAGATGAATTAATTAGGCAAAAATTCAATTTTGTCATAAAGGGAAGACCAAAATCAGTTTACTCCATTTACAGTAAAATGAAAAAGCAGGGGATCCCTTTTGAGGAAGTTTATGATCTTTTTGCTGTAAGAATAATTTTGGATAGCGATTTGGAGAGCGAAAAAGCTGATTGCTGGCAAGTTTATTCAATAGTAACCGATTTTTATCATCCTAACCCTGATAGATTGAGAGACTGGATTAGTACCTCAAGATCCAATGGCTATGAATCTCTTCACACTACCGTAATGAGTAATACTGGTCAATGGGTAGAAGTTCAGATTAGATCCACCCGAATGGATGAGATAGCTGAAAGAGGATATGCTGCCCATTGGAAGTATAAAGACCGAGATAGCAGTTCAAAAGCAACAACCGGTCTTGATGATTGGATTTCTCAGGTAAGAGGCTTGTTGGAATCTAATGATGGTTCCGCTATTGAATTCATGGATGACTTCAGAGGAAATTTATTTCATGATGAGGTATTTGTTTTTACACCGAAAGGAGATTTAAAAGTTTTGCCTTTTGGATCCACCGCTTTGGATTTTGCCTTTGAGATTCATACCGAAATAGGTGCTAAATGTATAGGAGCCAAGGTAAATCAAAAACTTGTTCCGATTTCCCATAAATTAAAAAATGGAGATCAAGTTGAAATCCTTACCTCGAACAAGCAAAAGCCCACCGAGGACTGGCTCAATAATGTTGTTACTTCAAGAGCAAAAGCAAAAATAAAAGATGCCTTAAGAGAGGATAAAAAATCTGCGATTTTAGACGGCAAAGAGATTGTTCAACGAAAGTTGAAGCAAATGAAAATGGAATTCAATTCTGAGGCGGTTGATAAATTGCGTGCTTATTTCGAATTGAAGACTGCCAATGAATTTTATTACAGAGTTGGTAAAGGGATTATTGATCCCACTTCCATTAAATCATTTAAAATTTTCAAGGAAAACCAAAAATTAAAAAGTAAGATTATCCAAGAAAAGGTAAAAGACGAATCTACGTTTACCAAAGAAATAAAGAGTCTTAAAGGACCCGATCGGGATCAACTTTTGATCGGTGAGGATATGGATGTCGTGGATTATATTTTAGCTAAATGCTGTAATCCGATACCCGGTGATGATGTTTTTGGTTTTGTTACGGTTAATGAAGGGATAAAAATACATAGAACTTCTTGCCCAAATGCCTTGGAATTGCTTTCAAACCATGGAAATAGAGTAATCAAAGCAAGATGGACAAGTCAAAAAGAGATCGCTTTTCTAGCAGGTTTGAGGATTATTGGGACCGATCGGGTTGGCCTGATCAATGATGTCACCAAGGTAATTTCGAATGAACTAAAAGTGAATATGAGGTCTATTACCGTAGATTCAGATGCCGGGATTTTTGAAGGAACAATTAAACTTTATGTACACAGTACTGAGCACCTAGATCAGTTAATGAAAAACCTATCTTTAGTTGACGGAATTCAAAAGGTTTCAAGGTTTGATTGATGAATTGAATCTTTTCTAACAGACAAAAGTTATATTTGAAAAAAATAGCTCAGAATGCCTTTGAATACCACAAACTTCGAAGAAGTAAAAAAAATATTTACTGCGTATTTAGAAAATCAAAAACTCCGAAAAACTCCGGAGCGATATGCTATCCTTGAAGAAATTTACAGTCGGACAGGACATTTTGATGTAGAATCACTTTACATCAGTATGAAAAACAAAAATTATCGGGTCAGCCGAGCTACGGTTTACAATACCTTAGATCTATTGGTTGAATGTGATTTGGTAACTAAGCATCAGTTTGGTAAAAACTTGGCTCAATTCGAAAAATCTTATGGGTATAAGCAACATGACCATTTGATATGCATTGAATGCAACAAGGTTTTAGAATTTTGCGATCCACGCATCCAAAATATTCAAAATACCGTAGGAGGTATTTTAGATTTTCAAGTTCTTCACCATTCCTTGATCCTATACGGTAATTGCAAAAAATCCAATTGCGAAAATAAAAAAGTTGAAACATGAAATTAACCTATAGAACCAGCAAAGATGATCTTGCCAATTATTTATTCATTCAAGGTGATTTGATCGGGGATGAAACAGGCCCCCAACTCGTAGAGGTTATTTCTGATGCTATTCTCGAAGGTGCTAAGACTTTTGTTATTGACTTGAGTGAAGTAAGATATATATCTTCAAGTGGAATTGGCTTATTGATAACAATCCTAACTAAAATGAGGAATGTAGGTGGTGAGGTTTATTTGACATCACCTTCTCAGCATGTTAAAAAGCTACTAATTATCACCAAACTGAACAATATTTTTACTGTGTTTGATTCTGTGGATGATTTTAAGAGTCAGATGTCAAAATAGATTATTTCGCTTTCAGATGAATTTTCTGGAATCGATATTTCCTTCTTTAAAATAAAATCAAATAATAAATAATGTCTAACTCTTGGTTTTCTTTGGGCTTATTGCAAATTTCACGCCTCAAAAAGTGTTAGCATAAACGAATAGATCGCACATCAAATGAAGATGGATGTACTTCTGGGGCTCCAATGGGGAGACGAAGGAAAAGGAAAAGTTGTAGACGTTTTGGCGCCTCAATATGAAATTGTAGCTCGATTCCAAGGAGGACCGAATGCAGGTCATACACTTGAGTTTGATGGAATCAAGCATGTATTGCATCAGATTCCTTCAGGGATTTTCCGTTCTCAGATATTAAATATTATTGGCAATGGTGTCGTTTTGGATCCAATTGTCATGAAAAGAGAAATTGATGGATTAGCTAAATTTAAAATAGACTACAAGAAAAATCTTGTTATCTCGAAAAAGGCAACTATCATTATTCCTTCTCATAAACTTCTTGATGCTGCATACGAGCAGTCTAAAGGAGATAAAAAAATCGGATCAACTTTAAAAGGGATAGGACCTACCTACCAAGATAAAATTGGTAGATCTGCTTTGAGAGTAGGAGATATATTAAGCCCAGATTTCAAAGAAAAATATAGTGCGCTGGTAGAAAAGCATAAGACAATTCTCTCATTTTATAATCATTCATTGGAGGCTTTGTCTGAAATGGAAGAGCAGTTCTTTGCAGCCGTAGAGTTTTTCAAAACTTTGAATCTTGTTGACAGCGAATATTTAGTCAATGATGCCTTTTCTGAAAATAAAAGAATTTTAGCTGAAGGAGCTCAGGGATCATTACTGGATGTAGATTTTGGCTCTTATCCATTCGTTACAAGCAGTACCACAATGACTGCTGGTGCCTGTACAGGCCTAGGTGTGTCTCCATCCAAAATCGGAGAAGTATTTGGTATTTTTAAAGCCTATTGTACAAGAGTTGGAAGTGGTCCTTTTCCAACTGAACTTTTCGATCAAACTGGTGAGGATATGAGGAAAGAAGGGAATGAATTTGGAAGCACTACTGGTCGTCCAAGAAGATGCGGCTGGTTAGATTTGCCAGCATTGAAATATTCGATTATGATTAATGGAGTGACTCAATTGTATATGATGAAAGCCGATGTTCTCAATATTTTTGAAGAAATTAAAGTTTGTACGCATTATGAGTTGCCTTCTGGAGAAAAAATAGATCGATTAAGTTTTGAAATTTCTGAAGTAGATGCAAAGCCCGTTTATAGTACATTAAAAGGTTGGAATTGCTCACTGGCCAATATTGACTCCTACGAGAAGTTTCCAAGTGAATTGAAAAACTATGTGAGTTATCTGGAAAACGAATTAAATGTTCCGATAAAATTAGTTTCAGTTGGTCCAGATAGAAATCAGACTATATTAAGGTAAGACTTAATTAAGATTATGGAGCCTTCAGTTATTAAACTGAAGGCTTTTTTATTTCTTAGATATTAATGCCTTAATTTAGGATTGTTAATAGGACGTGTTTTGAAAACCCAAATTACCTTAATCACCTTTCTTACTTTTTTTATTCAATTGAGCCTAAAGGCTCAAATAGGATTTCCTTATTGCGAGTCATTTGATTCTAATACCACCAAGTCTACCACTATTTTTGGTGCAGATGCTCAATTAGTAAATGGAGCTTTAAGATTGACCAACAATCAGGTTGATCAAAGAGGCTATGTTTATATTGATATTCCTTTTTCTTCTGCCTATGGAATTAAAACCTCATTTGAATATTTTAGCTACGGAGGTGATGGAGCGGATGGAATTGCTTTTTTTCTTTTTGACGCATCTATTCCAAATTTTGCTATTGGAGGGTTTGGAGGATCATTAGGTTATTCGAAAAGAAATAATGAGCCCGGCTTAGCAGGAGCTTATTTGGGAGTTGGTTTTGATGAATTTGGAAACTTTGGTAACACAGCTGAGGGGAAATCAGGAGGATTTCCCGGTGCAGGTGAAAGCTATGTTCCGGATGCCATTGTGATAAGAGGTCCTGGGAATGGTTTTAGTGGTTATGAATTTATAAAAGGGCGAAAAACGATGGCATCTGGTCCAGATGGCTTAGCCTCAGATCAATTTTTCCCGATTAGTTCGGGCGGAATAGGAACTCAAAGAGTTACTGACTTAAATGAGCCCGGATATAGAAAAGCAAATATTAGCTTGGTTCCCAATCCTTCCGGTTTGGGCTACTTGATCACCTTGGTAATGGATTATACTGTATTTCAAAATATTCATAGAACCATTACTATTTTTCAAGATGTTCCATTTCCTTATGAAGCACCAGCAAATTTAAAACTTGGTTTTTCTGCTTCTACTGGAGGATTTACCAATTTCCATGAAATAAGAAATCTTACTGTTGAGGTTGCCAATGACGAGGACTTACAAAACCCAGTTGGAAGTGATATTGATGGTCTTGAATCTTGTGCGGGGGCAGACAATCAATATTATATTACTAAGGATAATGTTGAATTATTGAATGAGAACGCATCGATATCTTGCCTCCAGTTTTTCGAATCGTTTGAAGAAATTGAAAGTGAATCGGGAGATATTTGCGAACAAGCAAAGTGTGATGAATTAAATAGATTTTTAGTCATGCCTGAAGGAGTCTTTGAGGCCACTGACGAGCCAGGAGGTTTTTTGTTTGTTCCAAATCAAGATTTTGCGGGCGAGGAGGTAACTGTTTATTATACCGTTACAGATAATTATGGTAAAAGATCACAAGGAAATTCCTTGACTATAAAAATTCAAGAATCTCCACCTGCTATGAAATTGGTTAAATCTGAGGGGGAGGAGTCGGTAGATGAAATATTCTTATGTGGTGGTGAGTCTGTATTACTTAAGGGCATTCCTGAGATAGCTTATACAAACATAGAATGGAGAAAAGATGGGGAAAAAATTCAAGGAGCGGAAGATTTTGAATATAACGCGAAGCAATCGGGCACCTATACTATTCTTGGATTTAATGAAAGAGGTTGTTCTATTGCATCGAATGAGATAGTGATAACTTTTCCAGATTCACCAGATTATGGGATCGAAAATCCTATTATCGGTTGTGAACCAGGGGAAGGCGTAGACGTGACTTCTTATTTGGAGGGTTACGATCCTAATACATATGATTATTTATTGGTTGGTAATGGAAATTCGTATTTAAATGATGAAATGAAAAATATAGTCGATTCTGGACTATATGAATTAACCGTAAAGCCAAAGACGGTAGATTGCTACTCTGATCCTATTCAAATTGAAATCATAATTTTGGAGGAGGAGTTAATAGCTGATTTTAAATTTAGTATTAGAGGCCTTGGGATCACGGGAGATGAAGACGGTGGGATTTTTCCTGAGGATCCAGTTCAATTTGAAAATTTGTCTGATAATTCATCTGTTAATTGGCAATGGGATTTTGGAGATGGAAATACCAGTGAGGAGGAAAACCCCATTCATGTTTTTGGAAAAAAAGGAGTTTTTGATATCGTACTTACTGTAGAAAATGAATTAGGCTGCACCGCTTCTGTAACTAAGCAACTTTCAATTACCAAGAGCTACAGGATTATGGTTCCGACGGGATTTACTCCATTAGAAGAAGAGAATAAAACATTTGTTCCAAAGTTTAAAGGGATAGTCAATATGCAGCTATCAATCTTTAATATGTGGGGGGAATTCATATTTCAGACCGACGATCTTAGTTCCATTGGATGGGATGGCACTTTAAAAGGTAATTTACTTGATGCAGGAGTTTATGTTTTCAGAATAGATGCTGAAGCAAAGGATGGAGAGAAAGTGACCAAAACAGGGAAATTTAGACTGATCCGCTAATGAAAAGGTTATTTGTTTTCGTCCTATTATTTCAAATTGGAAAAATTCTTGCACAGGATGTTCAGTATAGTCAGTTTTATGCAAACCCTCTTTATCTAAATCCTGCATTGACAGGAAGTACTGGATTGACAAGGCTAGGCGTAAATTTCAGAAATCAATGGCCAGCCTTAGATGAAAGTTTTATTGCCTATTCAGTATATGCAGATCATTTTATTGAAAAATACCAATCTGGAATAGGAATCAGTATTTCTGGTGCTAAGGAGTCGTATACTGAAACTCAAACCTTTGAAGTTGGTATTTTATATAGTTATAGGCTAAGGCTTGGAGAATCTCGGTATTTGCATGCAGGATTTCAGGGATCATTTATTGGAAGAGACGCCTTATTTGATAGAGTAATTTTAGGTACTCAGCTTGATATAGATAGAGGTAAGATAATCGGTTCTCCTGGTGACGGATTTAATGGCGACAGTAGATTGAGAGATGTGGATTTACATTCTGGTCTACTCTATTATGATAGAAAATTTTGGTTTGGGGTGTCAGCATTCCATTTGCTTGGTCCTGAGATTAGCTATCTTGAATCGGAAGGGAATAAACTTCCTATCAAATATTCTTTACAAGGAGGTATGAAATTCGATATGGCTCCGGGTGATATTAATGATTATTTCAATAACACAGATCAGGAGCGTTCATTATCATTTGCTTTCAATTATAAGAAGCAAGGTCAATTTTCCCAATTGGACATTGGTACGGAATTTTATTTTGAGCCATTGGTTCTTGGAGTATGGTATAGAGGCTTACCTACGAAGTATAGTTTACCTAATAATGAATCCATTATTTCCTTGTTGGGTGTTCGTTTGAATAGTGGAATTGAATTTGGGTACAGTTTTGATTTTTCAATCTCCAAGTTGGGTCAAAAATATTCAGGAGGAGCTCATGAGGTTTCTCTCAGATATGTTTTTTCATCAAAAGACCCTACTAAAAAGTACTATCCTGAACTTCCAACCTTTAGGTACTAGTGTGATTTTATAAAAAATCAGTATAAAAGTTCATAATTATATAATTATTAAAATTTTATTAAACAGTATCTCCTTTATTTAGGCTAATTTTAAAATTATATATTGTTATTTTTTTTAGCTTCACTTTCAGCGCTTTAGACATAGAAGTAAGATTTTCTTTAGAATTTTATTGTTGTTCAAAATAAAAGGGGGATATTTGCACTCCCAAACGAGGGGAACGAATTGAAAGGTGAGGGTATAAAATTTTCTGTTTAGCGGTGGAATGGGTAGTGTGTGAGATAAGTTGAGGTCAGAAAATAATTTTTTTTTACAAAGAGTGTTGTAACTTAAAAATTACCTCTTACCTTTGCACTCCCTTCAGCAAGGAAGGTTAAAAACACGGAACGGAAGGCGGAAGTTTTCGGTCTCTGACAACTCCTAAAAATGATTAGGAAAAAGTTCTTTGAAGTGATGTAAGGCGAAAAAAATAATAACCTGAGGAAGACGAGGGAAGGTTCATGTGATTTGCTTTGTGCGGTCATATGGACAGT
>NZ_JAHEBC010000449.1 GCF_024642405.1 Algoriphagus sp.
CAACCGTAAATCGAATCAAATCTTTACTTTCATTGTATTGGAAAGCTCCCCAATAATCTAAATCAGAATTGAGAATGATTGTCCATTCGTTCTCTCCCGGGATTGCAAACATGGAGTAGGTTCCGGCTTTAAGACTTTCTCCCCCAATTTTGATATCCTTAAATGCCTTAAACTCTACTGCTTCATTTGCTCCCATTCTCCAAACTTTACCGAATGGCACAATTCCTCCAAAAACAATTCTCTCAGACTTATTCGGTCTGCTATAGTAAGCTTTTGCAATGGCTTCTTCCCCAGGTTTACGATCATGGGCAAAATTATCAGGTAAATAGGCTACATCCATCGGACTTCTATCGGGTCCTCTAAAAGACTGTGCAAATGAGGCAGCCCCTACCCCAACAAGGAGAATGAAGGAAAGAATATACTTTTTCATTGATTTTAGTTTTAGTTATTCATTTTGAAATTATTCATTTATTTCAAATTTAACACAAGAGCTGGTAGATCCCATCCATCAATTATTTATAACAAATTAAATATCAATTAATTAGTAGATCATGATTCTCAAGAGTCAAATGTTGGATGCTTCAGGATTTATAAATAACTTATTTAAGATTTAAAACCCAACTTACAATATTAACTATCCCCGAGTTTGATTATTAAGTATTGGTTTTCTAAACAAGAAGGAATCTGACGAGTAGTACTAAATGATTTACTTCAACTAGATATAATACAGTGTAGTACTCAAAGTAATAATAAGATTGAGCATTCCGACCTCTAAAATGCATTAATATGTAACCCATGAAAGAACAAAAAGAAATCAAAACTAAATTTCTAAGAACCCAAAAAGCCTTAAGATTAAAACCAACACTTGGTTTAGGGATAGGTATTTCAAAAACGCGTATCATATCAGGGTTATCCTGCGAAAGCCGTGAAGGTGAATATGTTTTTCATACGGATATGCCAAGCCAAGTCGGTGGAAATGGAACCGGCCCTACACCTGGGGTATTAGGAAGGGCCGCATTAGGAAGTTGCCTAGCCATGGGTTATATGATGTGGGCTTCAAGATTAGATGTCATAATTGATAGTTTGGAAGTTCAAGTCGAGGCACATTATGATGATGGCGCTTTATTTGAAACATCAGATTCAGACCCAGGATATTCGGAGATACAATATATAGTCAAAATCAAAAGCCCGGCGAGCAAAAAAGATATTGATCATGTCTTGAATGAAGGGGATAAACACAGTCCATACCTTGACGTTTTTTCGAGAGCTCAGAAATGTGTTCGAAAAGTTGAATTAGAAGAATCTTAACTAATTAAAAATGAATCCTGATTTACAAAGAAGAGTTCAAAGATATGGTTGGGACAAGGCTTCCGAGCATTATGAAAAAAGCTGGCAAGTACAACTAAAGCCCGCACATGATCTCTTATTTGAAAAAATTGAAATTATGCCCGGCTACTTCATTTTAGATATTGCAGCTGGCACTGGGCTTATCACTTTTCGGATGGCTGAACTTCTTGGTTCCACAGGTAAAATTTTTGCGACGGATATCTCTGATGAAATGGTCAAAATCGGAACAGGGTTGACTCAATCCAAAGCTCTTTCAAATGTAGAGTTTGAAAGAATGGATGCAGAAAACCTTTCGTTTGAGGAATCTACTTTTGACTTGGTCACCTGTGCTTTAGGCCTGATGTATTTACCTGATCCGGATCGTGCATTACAAGAAATGTATAGAACTCTAAAACCTGGAGGAAAAGCTGCCGTCGTGGTCTGGGGCTCAAGAAAACATTGTGGTTGGGCAGAAATTTTTCCAATAGTAGATGCACGCGTAAGTTCGGATGTTTGCCCCATGTTTTTTCAGTTGGGTGAAAGAGAAAACCTCAATTATCCTTTCGAAAAAGCAGGTTTTAAGAATATTTCTCTTCAAAAAATCTCTACAATTCTTCATTATAAAACTGAGGATGAAGCTTGCCAAGCATCCTTTTTGGGTGGTCCGGTGGCAATGGCCTATTCAAGATTTGATAATCAAACTAAAATTGAGGCACAAAAAGAATATATAGAATCTATCCAAAAATTCAGGATAGGAAAAGGGTATGAGATCCCTGGGGAGTTTGTAGTGGCCGTTGGGAAAAAACCCAATTAGAATTAAGTCTAAAAATGAATCAGTTTCCGATATTTTTTAAATCATAATTGGGAATCTTCCTGTATAAATAAGTTATTGAGTTTTTATCTTGATCAGAAAGAACTTTCAATTTTTAAAAAAAACATGTGAAAGCTGCAATCAGAAGAACTTATGGATCATTTGATGCCATTTCTATTGAAGAAATAAAAAATCCCATTCCAAAAGAGGATGAAATACTTATCCGAGTGAAGGCAACCACAGTCAATCGAACAGATTGTGCGAATCTTACCGGTAAACCTTTTATCATGAAAATGATGCTAGGTTATCCCAAGCCAAGAAAGATAATTATAGGGACAGATTTTGCAGGAGAAGTACTTGAAACTGGTAAAAATATAACTTCTTTTAAAAGTGGAGATAGGGTTTTTAGCTTTTTGGATATGGGATTAGAATCTCAGGCAGAATTCGTTTGCGTCAAAGAAAATTCATTATTGAAAATGCCGGAAAACATAGATTTCAAACAAGCAGCAGCTAGTTTGGAAGGAGCCCACTATGCTTATTCTTTTATTCATTATGTTGACGTTAAATCCGGAAATAAAATCCTGATCAACGGAGCTACAGGAGCAATAGGTTCTGCTCTTTTACAATTTGCAAGATTATTTGATGTGGAATTAAC
>NZ_JAHEBC010000450.1 GCF_024642405.1 Algoriphagus sp.
GAAAAACTTAAAGATATTTTCGATTCCATAGCCAAGCTCCACATATGGTTTTGTCGGATCCAGCCTTCCAAAAGTTTCCAATGGATTGCCCTCAGGATCCATATCAGGTACATTTTGGATATTTTTATCCTGAACCGATCCAAATAAGACATTTGCATTCGCTACTGCTCTCCATTTCAATTTCTTGATTGCTGGAATCTTATTTAAAAGAAAACCCTCGAAGAAGTGTCTATACCTCAAACTGGCATATTGATCCGAAGCAAATTCATTGAAATTCATCGTATTGAATGCTGCCGAAGTGTAAAACAAGGTTTCATTTCCTAAGTGATTTTTTAAGATTGGATAAGGCACTTCACCAAATACTTTTCCTGCATCCAGCTCATATCTGGAAATCCCCAACATCCCCATATTCAAGCGTTGATAGAGATAAAAACTTAATTTATCATACTTGATATCTCCGCCTAACCAATTCAACCCTCTGGCATAATTCACTTCAACTATTGGCCATTTGGAAGGTCCAAAAGACACTCTTTCATTATCATTGATAATGATGATTTCGTCTCTTCCGTACCTCAGAGAAAATTTCGCCTCAGTTGTTTTAAAACTTGATTTATAATCCCTGGTATCCTTATCTAAATAATAGAAATCGTACAACGGATCAAACTGAGCCACATTGGTGGAAGCAGAAAATAAAAACCCTTTGAAAAACTCTCGCTGGAAATTTAACCGATGATTGGTGCTTAAAAATGGTCTTCTTAAGGTTCCAAATCGGCTGGCGGCCAGGAATATACTATTTCCTTCCAAACTGGCTATCTCTAAGCCCACTTGGTCTATTTCCTTTTGGGAAGTGAAACTAATGGTGGTCCAATGAGAACGATCTAAAATCCGTGTAACGGAACCTGTATATTTTAGTCGCTCATCTTTGAAGCCGTAGGCCAAATACCCTTGAATCAGCCATTTATTTGAAAATTTTAGATTAGTCCTAAAACCAGCTCCCAAACGAATACCCTCAATATTGTTATAATTGAAAAAACCCGGCCAAGGTCCGATATCAATTTTATTCACCGGTAAATATCCTGTCGCAAAAAATTTCAACCCTTCGGAATAAAACCGGATTACAGGAATTTTTTTGAGGGTATCCACCATCTGTAACACTGCCAATTCTTCAGAACTTAATGGATCCTGTCGATTTTCACTCCAAAACTTTTCAGTTCCCAAATTAAAATCAGGCTTAAGTTCCACAGCTTGATTAAAAAACGAAGTGGGCTTGGGTTCTTCAAGCTTCACACTATCAGCAGATGTATAAAACTTTGCCAATAAGCCGGCAGTATTTGGAGTTACCTGACCAATTTTTATTTGAATTCTACTTTTTGATGGAATCAGCGGTCCAGCACTTGTGGGTACAAGCTCTTGTTGAATTTTTATTCGTTCAATAAAATTCAAATTCGTCTCTTTTGGAATGGTCAAATCAACCTGCTTTAAAGCATAGGTTTCTTTATTAATCCAAATGGTACCAGAAAAAGCCAAATCCTGTTCTCTTCTCGGATAAACTTGAAGTTTATAGCAACTATCTTGTCCAACTATTACCGAATCTAAAAGATCATAATCATAAAAAGCTTTCCAGCCATCTGCAATCGGCGAGACAAAATCCTTTTCAAGAATATTGAGCCAGTTTTTATAAAAATTGTATTCTTGGAAAGCTGATCCAGTTATTTGAGATGTAGTTGAACCATCAGTTATACCTACACCGGTGACTTTAGATTTTTCAACGATCTCTTTCCTTAATTCAGGATTATTTCTGTAATAAAATTTTGACAAGGTTTCCGAAAAGAATACTGGCAATATCTTTTCTCCTTCATCATTTGTCAATTGCTTGATGCTATCTAATACTGCGGTTACTTTTTTTACAGATCTACGTTGAGAAAACTCTTCTGAGACATGATCAATATCAATTTCTATCTTTGTATAATTATTTGTTTGATAAGCATTTAAACTCCTCTTATCAAAGTATTTTTTCTTTTCAACTGCTTTTCTAATTATTTCGAACGCAGGATTTTCTCCTGCTTCAAAAACAAAAGCCTCCATCTCAAAATCAGAAGGCCTTAATTGAAAATTTATGGTTTGTTCAGGTTGATCTAAGAGTGGTTTTGATTGACTTAAATAACCGATATAACTGACCACAATGCTATCAGAAAGTGTCTTGGCATTCAAAGAATAATTCCCTTCAAAATCGGTATTCATACCCAAGGTGGTCCCTTTCAACAATACTGAAGCAAATGGAATAGGGTCCCCGGTTTCAGCGTCAGTAATTTTACCTTTTATAATAAACTGTGCTGAGGTTTCTGTGAATATCAGAAAAGACAATAAAAATAATAGGGTTCGAATCATTCTAAGGTGATTTCTAAATCAAAATCGCATGCAAGATAAATTCTCCAAGCGAGGAAATCGTTCAAGTTTTGTTAAAAATTCTCAACCTAGTCTCCCTGATCATAAAAGAAGCTCATGAAAATGGAAAATGGCCTTGTATATTTGGGACACAAAATTGTTTACCATGATATACGACATTGTCATTGTTGGAGGTGGAATCGTTGGTTTGGCCACAGGGCTAAAAATTCAAAAATCGAATCCAGCTTTGAAAATAGCCATATTAGAAAAGGAGGATCAGCTAGCCAAACATCAAACTGGCAACAATAGCGGAGTAATCCATTCTGGTCTTTATTACAAGCCCGGCTCACTCAAAGCTACCAATTGCATCAATGGATATCATGAGTTAATCCAGTTTTGCGAAGAGG
>NZ_JAHEBC010000451.1 GCF_024642405.1 Algoriphagus sp.
CGCTAATTGGGAAGCTTTCAAAGCCCTAGGAATCGTAGCCTCACAAAAAATATATTTTGCATCTTTTGGTAGCATTGAAAGAATTTTAGAAATATCCTTATCCTGAACCATTCCTAGAACTAACCAAAGATCTGAGTATTTATAGGTTTTTAATTGATCAAGAATTTCTGAGATTCCTGATTCATTATGTCCTGTATCGCAAATTACGGTGGGTGATTCTCCTAAAATCTGCCACCTGCCCTTTAGGCCAGTTTGGTTTGCAACTTTGGACAAACCTTCTAATAATTGAGTATCGGCGATCTCCCAACCTCTCAATTTCAATTGATCAACAGTTTCTAAAATACCGGGAAGATTAAATTTTTGATAATTTCCTAAAAGGTCAAGAGTAATATCAATTTCTTTTTCTTTTGAGTTTACTCGATAAGCTGCAAAACCCTTTGATTCGTTGATTTTTTCTACTTTCCATTTTTGATCGGCAAAGAAGATTGGAGAAGAAGTACTATCCGCTTTTGCTTGAAACACATGCTTCGTTTCCTGCTGAGTTTGAGAAATAACTACCGGAATATTCTGCTTGATAATTCCTGCTTTTTCTCCAGCAATAGCTGGAAGCGTATTTCCCAGAAATTGCATATGGTCAAATCCGATATTGGTAATGACAGAAATTTCAGGTAGAATCACGTTTGTGCTATCAAACCTTCCTCCCATTCCGACCTCAATCACGGCAATATCGACCTTCTCTTCAGCAAAGTACCAAAAAGCCATCGCTACTGTCATTTCAAAGAAACTAGGTTTCAATTCTTCTAGAAAATCTTTATGCTCCTTTACAAACTGAATCACTTTTTCTTGCGGAATTTCTATTCCATTGATCCGGATTCTTTCAGTGAAAGATTTAAGATGTGGAGAAGTATAGAGTGCGGTCTTATAACCCGAGGATTGAAGAACAGATGCCAAAGCATGGGAAGTACTTCCTTTCCCGTTAGTTCCAGCTACATGTATAGATTTGAATTGCCTTTCAGGATGTCCCAAATGAGCACATAATGCTAAAGTATTGCCAAGATCAGTTTTGAATGCAGAAGCACCTACCCTTTGGAACATAGGTAAAGCATTGAACAAATAGTCCAGCGTTTCCTGATAATTCATGGGTTAATCCACTTTGATAATGAATGTAATTTTACCGGAAGAAAAATCAGCAGCAGCTCCGCCTTGTTTCTTGAAGGAAACATCAGTTACTACTTTTCGGTAATACGCCAAAACCTCATTCGACACATTGTATTCTAAAGGCACGGCTTGAACAATTCTACCAGCATCATCTACTGTAATTTTAAAAACGATCTTTCCATTTCTTGTAGATACCCGATCATTGATATTTGGTCTATTTGCAAAATCCCAACCAGCAAGGTCTAAGCTTACTCCGTTCCCGGGATTTGTTCCTTTTCCACTACCTGTACCCATGATTGCTCTTCCATCAACAGTTCCTTTTGGATCGCCTTCATCTCCTTTTTCATTGGAAGTTCCTTGGGCTCCACCAGATGCTGGAGTAGTCCCCTTTCCGGAAGTACCTCCGGCGCCGAAAATTGCTCTTTGATCCACTTTAGGTTTCTCAGGAGCTTTTTGCGTAGTTTCCTCAGCTTCTGCTTTCGCAGGAGTAGTCACAGTTTTTGAAGGTTCTGTTTTGGCTGGGTCAGGCTTTTTAGCAGGTTCAGAGGCTTTTTCTTCCCCTTTGATAGGTGAAGGGTTTGTCGTTACTGCTTTATTTACAGCTGGTTGTGTCTGAGTTTTAGGCTTTGCAACTTCGGTCTTTGGACTTGGAGTAGGTGTAGCAGGCTTTGTTACAGCTTTCTCTACCACCTCACCAGGAGCAGCTGCTTCTGTAACGGGAGTTTGAATTTCGGAAGGTGCATTGGGACTATTTCTTTCACCAGATCCCGTTGGTGTAAATCCTAAATTCAGTTCTAGGCCAAATGTAGGAAGCGGTGGAACTGGTTGTTTCCAGACCACAATAAAGTAAAAAGCAAGAAGTAGAAGGACATTGAATACAATTGTAATTATCCATGCCCTTTTTTTGCTTTGAGATTCTTCTTTATCCGCGTCCCAATAGTGCATAATTAATATGGCTTTGTTGCGATCGAGACATTTGCTTCCAATCCGGCAGCTATGCCTCCAATTTCGACTAAATATTCAACAGGAACTTCTTTATCGATATGTAAGACCACTTGACCTTTTTTATCTGCCAATAGATTAGTCAATTCAGCTTTGATATTTTCTCTTGCGACAATTTTATCGTTTACTGAATACTTGAAGTCCTTAGTGATGGTAACGGAAACTTCCTGCATAACGATGTCTGAAGTTTCACTTGAAGGTAAATTTACCGGTAATCCTGAGGGAGTAATGAACGAGGAAGTAAGCATAAAGAAGATCAATAACAGAAATATGATATCTGTCATTGAAGACATGCTAAATGCTGGGTCAACCTTATTTTTAGCTTGTAATCCCATCTTATTTATCTTGAAGTAAATCGATGAATTCTACGGTAGTATATTCCATGTTATGCACCAACTTCGATACCTGAGATACCAAATAGTTGTACCCTAAATACGCCAAAATCCCAACCACAAGTCCTGCTGCAGTAGTAATCATTGCCTCGTAAATTCCTTCAGAAAGCAATTTTGGAGAAACCATTCCCTCTTCCTGAGCAATGGCAATAAAAGCTTGAATCATTCCAGCTACTGTACCCAGGAAACCAATCATGGGTGCGGCTCCAGAAACCGTGGCAA
>NZ_JAHEBC010000130.1 GCF_024642405.1 Algoriphagus sp.
TAACCAGTACATAGAAAGCCTTAGCCCAGGTCAAACTCCAGTTGAATATAAAATATTGAATTATAAACCTGAAGAATGGACTCCTTACAAATCGCTTCTTTTACTTAAATACATGTCTGACATGTTAGTGGGAGATAGAGACTTGGAATATTCAAATTTGAGGAAAATTTTAGGTTCTCAAATGTTGGATAAGCTTTATCCTGATTATCCAAATGAAGTTGAACCAGTTATTGAAATTGAAAAAGTTTGGGATTTTGATCCTCTTGAGATTTCGAAACCAGATAGCATTAATTACCCAAATGATGAATTAGTAATAGATCCTTTACCTCAACCTGTTGAGGGAATTGGTTCTAATAATTGGGCAGTTTCGGGATCGAAAACAAAAAACGGAAATCCTATTTTGGCAAATGATCCGCACTTGGGATTAAATCTACCTTCAATTTGGTATTCAATGCAGCTTACTACGCCAGAGTATTCAACAAAAGGGGCTTCACTTCCTGGGGCATTAGGGATAATTTCTGGATTTAATGAAAACATAGCTTGGGGAGTAACAAATGCCACAAAAGATGCAAGAGATTGGTATAAAATCACTTTTCAAGATGAAAATAGAACATCTTATAAGTATGGGGAGGAATGGAGAAAAACTACTTTTAGAATAGAAGAGATAAAAATAAAAGGACAAGATGATTTTTTGGATACAGTGGTTTATACTCATTATGGGCCTATTATGTATGATAAAAATTTTAGAGGAAATCGCCAAGATGCCAATTTCGCTTTAAAATGGACGGTACATATGGGTTCTAATGAACAAAGGACTTTTTTAATGTTAAATGCCGGTAAAAATCATGAAGATTATAATTTGGCATTAGATAGCTACAGTGCTCCTGCACAAAATTTTGTTTTTGCATCTAGGTCTGGCGATATAGCTATGAGAATTCAAGGAAAGTTTGCATTAAAATGGCCAGAACAAGGAAAGTTTTTTATGGATGGGTCTGACCCAAAAATGGAATGGCAAGGGTACATTCCAAATGACCAAAACCCTAGTACTTTGAATCCGGAAAGGGGGTTTGTTTCTTCAGCAAATCAACATCCGGTGGGTCCTTCATATCCCTATTATGTTTTTGACAATAGTTATGAATATTACAGAAATAGGAGAATCAATGGCAAATTGGGGCAGATGGATCAAATCACAGTGGAGGATATGAAATCATTACAGTTTGACGATTATTATCAACAAGCTGCGGATGTTTTACCTACTATGTTGCAATTTTTGGGGAATGGTTTTTCGGATAATGAAAAAGCCCAATCTTATTTGAAGCAATTAAACGAATGGGATTTTTATGCAGATCCAAATCAGAAAGCCCCTACTTTATATTATATCTGGTGGAATAAACTTTATAACCAAATTTGGCAAGAGTGGGATGAATTTGGAGTTCCTGTCGTAAAACCGAATAGTTACCAGACTATTCAATTTCTAATAAATGAACCCTCCGGTTCCATATTTGATCTAGAAAAAACTGGAGAAGTGGAAACCGCAGGTAATCATGTTCAAAACAGCTTCCAAATGTTGTTAGACGAAATGGAAAAATGGGTATCTGAGGAAGGTGATTATTCTTGGGCTAACTATAAGAATACGACCATACAGCACTTAGTACCACAGTTTAAGGCATTTTCGGTTGCAAATGTTTATACAGGTGGAGGATCGGGAATTGTCAATGCCACTAGTGGGAGGAATGGGGCAAGTTGGAGAATGGTTGTTGAACTCGCGGATAAACCCATTGCATTTGGGGTTTACCCAGGTGGACAATCTGGAAATCCAGGAAGTAAATATTATGGTAATTTTATACCTATTTGGGCCGAAGGAAAATACCTCAATTTTAATTTGAGAGAAAAAGAGGATACGGACGGAATTCTTTTCCAAACTACTTTAAAATAATGCTATGAAATTTCTTTCCCTAACAATACTGAGTGCATTGATCGTGGTTTTCTTAAATCCATTTTTTCCGTTTTGGGTTGTAATGGTTTTAATTGGTATACTTTCTGCCGTTTTGGGAGCAAAGGCTTTTGTTTCATTCCTTGCAGGCGGAATTGGAATGGGATTAAGTTGGTTAGGACAAACAGTCTTTTTGAGTTATCAAACAGGAAGCTCTCTTCCAGATCAAATGGCAGAAATAATGGGCTTGGGTAGTGGAGTAGCTCTTTCCGCAATCACAGGTGTAATTGGACTTATGCTAGGTGGTTTTAGTGCCTGTTCTGGTAGTTTATTCAGGAAATTATTTAAGAATAAGCCAGATAATATTTATAAAGGCTAATGGATTTTCTTAAAAGGAAAGGATTCAAAATAATCAAATTATTTTTTCAGTTCGCTCTAATGAGTACCTTTGTTACTCACTCTTAAAAGGGATTTTTTATGCTTGAATCATTGATAACCTCAAAAACCAGATTAAGACTCTTGGTCAAGTTTTTTGTCAATTCTAAAACTCAAAGTCATTTAAGAGGTTTGGCAGAGGAATTTGGAGAATCTACCAATGCCATTAGAAAAGAATTAAACAATCTTACGCAAGCTGGATTTCTTGAAAAACACATTGATAAAAATAAGATTGAATATCAGGCAAATACAAAGCATCCTTTCTTTTCCAACATTCAAGAAATTATACGAAAGTATTTAGGCTTAGATAAACTACTCGAGCAAATCCTCGATAGGATGGGAGATGTACAACAGGTGGTTTTGGTAGGTGATATTGCAGAAGGACGAGACTCTGGTAAAATCGATGTTTTGGTTTCTGGAAAAAGTCTTAACGGTGAGTATATAAGCCATCTTACTTCTAGAGTGGAGAGCCTTATAGATAGGAAAGTGGTATTTACATTGCTAGCAGATAGGATTAATTCATCTGGGTTAGTATTGTTTGACAAAGAGGCAGGGATATAAATCTGCCAGAAATATAGATCAATGGCTAAGTACAATTATGTGACTGAAAGGGCGAAGCTGTAATTGTATCGCATTGAATTTGAAAATTTAATTGCAAATTACTTCATGATTTATAACCGAAATCAAATCATTTTAAAATTGTTAAGAAATTTTACTCAGACCTTGGATTTAAGATCTATTGCTTTTGGAACTCTTTTTTTTCTGATTGGATTGGCCGTTCAGGCGCAAAGTCTTTCAGATATTCAGAATTTGAAAGTGGATAATCTATCCAATACACAAATTGAACAGCTTATTAAAAGAGCAGAAGCAAGTGGTTTGACTGTCAACCAATTGGAAGCTTTGGCCAGAGAAAGGGGAATGCCTGCTTCTGAAGCAGCAAAGTTGAGACAGCGGATTAATGAGTTGCAAACAGCAGCTGGCTCAGATAGTGGGAATAACACCATTGGTACTGGTAGATCTATAAACGGAATACAAGAACAAAATCTTTTTGATTCCATTAGAAGATCTGATCCTTACTATGACTTAACCCCCTTTCAGAAGAAGATTTTTGGCTATAAGTTATTTCATAATCGTAACCTTGATTTTAGCCCAAGTTTAAACCTCCCAACGCCTCAATCTTATGTGATTGGCTCAGGAGATCAATTATTACTGGATGTTTATGGAGCTTCACAGCAATCATTTGATTTGAATGTTTCCCCTGAAGGAAGAGTGTTTTTGCCAAACATAGGACCTATACAATTAAGTGGGTCGACGATTGAAGCGGCAACTTCAAGAATTAAAACTGCACTGGGAAGAATTTATTCAGGTTTGAATGGTGCTAACCCAAATACTTTTATTCAATTAAGGTTAGGAAATATTCGCTCTATCAAAGTTTCAATGGTTGGGGAATTAACCAAACCCGGAACTTATACACTCCCATCATTCGCAACAGTTTTTAATGGATTATATGCTGCAGGTGGGCCAAACGAAAACGGCGCATTTAGAAATATCCAAGTTTACCGCGATAGTCGGTTAATTACGACAGTAGATATCTATGAGTTTCTTTCAAAAGGAGATCAAAGCTCAAATATTACGCTTCAGGATAATGATGTATTAATAGTTCCTCCGGTTCAAGCGCGAGTGGAGGTAATTGGTCCGGTAAGAAGGGAAGGTTTATTTGAGGTAAAACCGAATGAACATTTAGACGATATTTACATTTATACGGGAGGATTCCAGAGTTCTGCTTACAGGGATAGGGTAACAGTTAGAAGAATAGAGGATAATCAGCGCAAAGTTATTGATGTCCCTTCAGAAGAATTCACTAGTTTTTCATTAAAAGATGGAGATGAAATCCTTATTGGAGAGGCATTAGATCGATTTGTCAATAGAGTTCAAGTGACTGGATCTGTGAATCGTCCGGGTGAGTACTCTTTTGAGGAAGGAAATTTGACGGTTAAAGGTTTAGTAGAAAAAGCGCAGGGATTAAAACCAGAAGCTTTTTCAACGAGAGCAACTCTTTATAGGACTAGTTCGGATTTAACTTTAGCTGCTGAGTCATTGGATTTGAAAGGCATTTTAGATGGGGCAAAGGAAGATGTAGTTTTGGAAAACGAAGATCTACTTTTTATCCCAAGCAGATATGATATTCAAGAAGAGTATTTTGTGAAAATTTCAGGTGAGATAAATTTTCCAGGAGCTTATCCTTATGCTTCAAATATGACAATAGGAGATTTGATTTTAAGGTCAGGAGGACTTCTGCAGTCTGCCACGAATTCCTCAATTGAGATTGCTAGAAGAGTTAGGGACGCAAGTTCTGGTAAAATTGCAGAGATTAAGACTCTTTCCATTGATCCAAACTTGCAATTAACTGAAGAGGAAAAGAACCTACCACTTCAGCCTTTTGACCATATTTTTATAAGGAGAAGCCCCGGTTTTGAAAGAGAACAATTAATTACTATTCAAGGGGAAGTAGTTTACCCTGGAGATTTTGCCATTGCCGGGGCAAATGAGCGAATTTCAGATGTTATTAAAAGAGCAGGGGGATTGACTCAATTTGCTTATCCTAAAGGTGCCACTTTAGTTAGAAGAACGGTCTATTTTAAAGGCCCCACTGAAGAGGAGTTAAGGGAAGCAACTTTGCGTGAAATAAAGGATAATTTAAATCCAGAGACAAATAGAAATATCAATGAAGCAGAAGAACTGCTTTTTGAAAGAATTGACAAAAAATTGGCTCAAAAAGAACAAGAAAGAATAATAAAAGAAAGGGAACAGGAAAGAATGAGGATTTTTGAATCTTCAAATCCAAGAGACACACTTTTTCAAGATTCAACTTTGAATCAAGTGAGAATTAAAGAACAAGATCTGGTAGGTATAGACTTACAAAAGATTATGCAAAATCCCGGTTCTGAAGATGATCTTTTTTTGCTTGAAGGGGACATCATTCAGATTCCTAAAGAATTACAAACAGTTAGAATGGTTGGTGAAGTTTTATTGCCCACCACTAGCCGATACGATAAAAAGAACAGCTTAAAAAATTATATTTCAAAAGCAGGTGGATTCACAGAGGAAGCTAGGAAGTCCAAAACATATGTAGTCTATGCAAATGGAGACGCTAAACGAACGCATAACTTTCTAGGCTTGAATTTTTATCCGGAATTAGAGCCTGGAGCAGAAATTGTCGTACCTAAAAAGCCTCAAAGAAATAGACTGGGAGCAGCTGGGTGGATTGGACTGGCTTCAAGTTTAGCGACTTTAGGAATCCTTGTAGATCGATTATTAAACTAATATTTAATACCATAATTTTATGAAAATTGCAGTAGTGGGTACAGGCTATGTGGGCTTGGTATCAGGGGCATGTTTTGCAGATGTAGGGATTGAAGTTACTTGTGTTGACATCGATCAAAAGAAAATTGAGAAACTTAGAAATGGCATTATGCCAATCTATGAGCCAGGATTGGAAGAAATCGTGGTTCGGAATTATAAAAGTGGTAGACTTCACTTCAGTACTGACTTAGGAGAAGCAATTCAAGGTGCATCAGTTGCTTTTATTGCTGTAGGAACCCCTCCGGGAGAAGATGGTTCTGCTGATTTGAAATATGTTTTGGCAGTAGCAGATGAGATAGGTCAGAAAATGACTGATTATATAGTCGTTGCCACAAAAAGCACTGTACCTGTGACTACAGGTGAAAAAGTGAGAGACGCCATCAAAAGTGCATTAGATAACAGAGGATCTGATCTTCCTTTTGCAGTTGCCTCAAATCCTGAATTTCTTAAAGAAGGTGCTGCTGTAGAGGATTTTTTAAAACCAGATAGAATCGTTATTGGAATTGATGATACACGGGCTGAGGAGATAATGAAGCGGTTATATAAGCCTTTTCAATTAAGTGGAGAACGAATAATCTATATGGATATTCCATCTGCTGAAATGACAAAGTATGCAGCTAATGCAATGTTGGCCACAAAAATTTCTTTTATGAATGATGTCGCCAACCTTTGCGAAAAAGTGGGGGCTGACGCCAATATGGTAAGAAAAGGGATTGGTTCTGATCCTAGAATTGGAAATAAGTTTATTTATCCTGGTGTCGGCTATGGAGGCTCTTGTTTTCCAAAAGATGTTAAAGCTATCATTAAAACTGCTAAGCAATATGGATATGATTTAAGGGTGCTTCAAGCAGTAGAAGATGTAAATGATGATCAGAAGCATGTTCTAGCAAATAAAGTAAAAGCCCATTTTGGTAAAGACCTTAGTAATATGACTTTCGCTATGTGGGGATTAAGTTTCAAACCAAATACCGATGATATGCGAGAGGCACCATCTGCAGTGATTATCGATCAATTAAGAGACGCTGGCGCTACAGTAAAAGCTTATGATCCTGTTGCTATGGAAGAGGCAAAAGAACATTACATCTTTGATAAAGTAACCTATTGTAAAGATGCCTATGATGCATTGGTAGATGCAGATGCACTACTTTTGGTTACTGAATGGTCGGAGTTTAGAATTCCAAGTTGGGATGTAGTAGGTAAGCTTTTAAAAAATAAGTTGATTTTTGACGGAAGGAATATATACGATAAAAAGTATCTGAAAACTTTGGGCTTTGAGGTTTATAACATCGGATCTATTTAAAATAAATTTGCCCTTGAGTTCTTTGCTCAAGGGCATAACTATGTTTTGGCGAAATTGAAGCTATGATTATTGCAGGAGCCGGTGGACATGGACAGGAAGTTGCTATGGCACTGGATAAAATGGGATTTCAGTCAAGTCAGGTTTTTTTTTATGATCAAGACAAATCTAAATCATTCGACCCGGAAATTTCAGAATCGCTTGTTTTAGAGGAAGTTGATTTAATAAATATTTTAAAAAGTGATTCAAGATTTGTGATTGGAGTAGGAAACCCTATTCACAGAGAAAAACTATTCCTGTATTTGAGTTCATTAGGAGGTAGCATATTCGGAGTGAGTTTCGTACCTGGGATAGAAACAAATACTTTTGACGCAATGCCTTATAGCTTTGTTGGTCCAAAAACCAAAATAGGGTTAGGTGTTCTTATAAATACCAGAGCTCATGTGCACCACGAATGTGAAGTGGGGGATTTTAGTGAAATAGGCCCTGGTGCCATGTTGTTAGGAGCTTCTAAGATTGGTTATAAGTGTAGAATTGGTGCGGGAGCAATAATTTTACCTAGTGTGGAGTTAGGAAATGAGGTAATTGTTGGAGCTGGAGCAGTTGTAACTAAATCCTATCTAGAACCATGTACATTGATAGGAATTCCTGCACGAATTCAAAAAAAATAAACTACCCAATGTTTCAAAAAGTAATATCAATAGACTGAATTGAAAAGCCAGAAAAAAAATATTCTTTCAGGCGTATTCTGGAATTCTGTCCAGGTTCTGATTAATAAGTCTTTTGGTTTTATAATAAAACTGGTCTTAGCGAGAATACTTTTTCCTGATGAGTTTGGATTAGTGGGGATGGCATTGGTTTTCACAAGCTTTGTGGAAGTATTTAATGACTTGGGTTTTGGTGCTGCATTAATTCAGAGAAAAGATTCAAAACTCAAGTCCTCTCATTTCAATACAGCATTTTGGACTGGAGTAGGCTGGTCACTGATTATTTTTCAATTAATGGTTTTTGTTGTAAGCCCACTAGCAGCTAGTTTTTACAATGAGCCTATTCTTATAAAGATCATTCCTGTCCTCGCTCTTGGGGTATTATCTAGTCCGATCAACTTAGTCCATAAGGCGAAATTACTCAGAGCTTTGGAGTTCAAAAAAATGGCCTTCATCGAAAATGTTTCTTCTATTGCCTCTGGTACGCTATCATTGATTTTAGCATTGTCAGGAGCCGGAGTATGGTCACTAGTTTTTAATGCATTGGCAACTTTCGTGATTGCTATTCCACTTTATTTTCGTGCCACTCATTGGGTTCCAAGTTTTGAATGGTCCAAAAAAGCTTTCAAAGATATTTTCGGTTTCGGGATTTATACGACAGGAACAAACTTGGTAAATAACCTTATCAATAAAGCTGACTATTTATTGATAGGAAAGCTTTTGAGTGCAGGAGCTTTGGGAGCTTATACTTTAGCTTTTGTTTTGACTGATACCTTTAGGAGTCAACTAATGTCCATCATGAATAAAGTGATGTACCCGATTTATGGTAAAACACAGGATGACAAAAGTTCAATGAAAAGGTATTATCTAAATGTCGTAAAATATAATAGCTTGATTATAAATCCTTTAATGGGAGTTTTGTTTATTTTAGGTGAACCCATCATTTTGATTTTCTTTGGAGCAAAATGGGTAGATACGATTCTACCATTACAGATTATTTCTTTGTCAGTTATTTTCCATATGATGGTAAATAGCAATACAGTTTTAATCCGAGGAATGGGGAAAGCGAAGTTGGAGTTCATGATTCAATTCCTCAAGGCTATTTTTGTTTTTCTTCCTTCATTAAGCATAGGTATTTACTTTTATGGAATTATTGGGGCGGCGTATGCAGTACTTTTCAATAAGATAATAAGTGTATTTATTGCCCAGATATATCTCAAAAAATTAATTGATGTGAATTATAAGGATCTTTTCAATTCATTGAAAGTGACCTTAATATCTTTGGTTTTAAGTATGACTATAGGATACTTTTTATTCCACTTTCTCAACTTATATTTTCTATTGACAGGAATTTTTATGGTTTCAATATATGCAGGGAGTGTTTGGCTTTTAATGGGAGCAGAGCTCAGGGAGCAATATTTGGAAATTAAACTCAGAAAATCTCTTACCTATAAATGATTCAAAAAATAGTTAGAAAAGTTAGATCTGAAAGGGATAAACTTGTTAAAAACCGTATGCCTTTTTGGTTTTACAAATCCGGGTTTCTTTCGAGTTTTTATTATGCAGTTTTTCATTCAGGATTTAGAAGAGAGCATAAAGGAGTTTTATCTGGGAAGGTTAAACACTTACAAGTCGCTCAACTGGAAAAGGCTAATTATTTTATGTTGGTTAGGAATACCCATCGACTGGAAAAGGGTTTATTGATGAGACCCCGTCGAGATGTTTTTGCTGCTGATTACATTACCGAGACAGTAGATTGCTATTTGGGAATTTTGAAGAGCTCTGTTTCTAAGGCTGACAATAAGCAGGTTAAATGGTTTACAGATGTACTGTCTGAATATTTTTCTATTGTTAATTCACATCCAATTATTGATAAGGAGAAAAAGAAATTCCTGGATTTTATAGAGGAAAACCCCTCTAAAATTAAAATCACGTCTATTCCATATTTCAGAGATCATCAAAATTTTTCAACGATTTCTTATGATGATTTTTATAAGCTAAGCAGACAAAGGCGTTCCGTTAGATGGTTTTTGGATAAACCGGTTCCACGTGATCTCATTGATAAAGCCATACTTGCAGCGATTCAAGCCCCAAGTGCATGTAATAGACAGCCATTCAATTATAGAGTGATTGATGATAAAAGTATGGTTGAGCAAGCTGTTTTGCTTCCAATGGGGACAAAAGGATATGCAAATTCCATCCAAACATTTATCATAGTTGTTGGGAATTTAGAGGCATATTTTGATGAAAGGGATAGGCACTTGATTTACATTGACGCTTCATTGGCGAACATGTCTTTGATGCTCGCTTTTGAAACTCTTGGTCTTTCTAGTTGTCCCATAAACTGGCCTGATATTGAAGAAAGAGAATCAAAAATGAGTGAATTTTTGAATTTGGAATCCTATGAAAGACCGATTATGTGTATTGGAGTTGGTTATCCAGATCCCGAAGGAATGGTAGCCTATTCTGAAAAAAGAGATTTAG
>NZ_JAHEBC010000452.1 GCF_024642405.1 Algoriphagus sp.
AAAAGCTGCTTCTAAATCTTTTTGCTGCAAATAAGATGCTGCCAGTTTTTTCCCAGTATTTGAAAGTGGATAAAGTGTCTCAAATAACTCAATTTTATTTTCCTTGGTGATTTCGCCTGAGGAAAGTTGTTGAAGGGATAACAGAACCGACCATTCATCCATTCCTGTATATTGCATTCTGGATGTCCATAATTTTCCTAATTCAGATATTATGAGTTGATCTTCAGAAGAAAGTTGATTTTTTGATAACATCCCCAACACTTGAGAAGCCAGAGGTCCTATTCTTTCTTTTATCAGTGATTGTTCCTTCTCAATTCGTTGATTGATATCCTCTAAATCTCCACTTAATCTTTTCTCCTCTTCTTTGATCGGAGCAGGATCAAAACCAGTCCTCTTTACATAGACTCTGGATTTTTGTTGAACTGATTTTAAATATTCCAAAGCCTTCTTTTCAAAAGGTAAAGCTTTTTCCGGCTCATATAGCCTAAGATATAATTCAGACTCCCACATCTGTTCCAATGCCATTTTTAGAGCACTTTTGGTAGATTCTTCGTAGAAGGTATTCTCATCCTCTGCTCCATGATCGTGCATGAAGGCACTTAGGAGATTTCCCAATCCAGATTCATCTTCACTATTATATTCTGCATTAGTAGCACTTTCACTGATTTCTTCATTCGCCTCCCCAGGTAAAACAGCTACCTCGTGCTCTCCTTCTTCATCATGGGCATGTCTATATCCTGCCAAAATATCGCCATCATCCTCTTCCATTGATCCGCCTCCTGCAGAATTCTCAAACTCCTCCCCTAAATACTGACCATATCTTAACCGAAGCAGTTTCTGATCGTATCCGATTTCATTGGAAGTCTCATTGAAAGTTTGCTCACTAATTTTACCACGTTGAGCAATCAATTTTTCAGTATCAATAATTATTTGCCGCTGGCTCCTAAAATATTCCGGCAATACTGTAATTGCCATTCCCGCCAGCTCCTCTTCTCCTATTCCTGTGGAGTCTACATATTTGATGAAATAAGTATCAGATCTGGAAAAATTAGACTCGGGAGTTTTATTATCTTTTGCTGCCCAATAGTAATACAGTTCATCTCCTTGTTTGAATTCTAAAGCTTCAAAATCCAATTGAGTTCTCAAAGTTGAAGATTGAAAATTTCGCTGGTTCAAATCAATTCTACTTTCTCGGAATTTAACGTTTTCGCCAGACCCTCTTGCTAATGTGGCTACGAGATAAACTTCTTTCACCTTAAAATCATCGGAAACTTTCGCCTCTAATTCCATTTTTTGCGGATCCTTCTGAAAGTGGAATTTATAAATTTCTTTTTCCGCAGGTTGAATCACAGGCTCCTTATCTTCATAGACTTCCAACGTAAAATAGGAGGACTCAAAAACCTTTTCACCATCTTGATACCCCCTGAGGGCATATATTCCAGAGCCTGAGGCCTCGTCCCTCAAAGAAAATTGCTGGTCTTCCTTTTCAAATTCTAATTCTTCCCCTTGGGAATTCACCATTTTCACTTCCAGATTTTCAGCAATTGTAAATTCGGCTTCCCATATTATCCTTGAACCTTTAATTGTTTTAATCTCTAGACTACTCTGCTCTATGCTCGGTAATTCTGTATAGGCTGGTGGATTGATGTGAACTTTCAGACTGGAAATCTCAATGGGAATCAATGCCACTTCAGGAGCTAACAGATTACTCACTCCAATATCTTGAGTTTCCTCTTTAGAATCTATTGACCAGTTTATAAAACCCAATCCGAAAACTGAGACAGAAATCAGGAAAAAAACAAGAAATACTCTTAGATTCTCGTGATAAATGGAGGGCTTTTCATTTGGGATTTGGAGATTAATTCTTTCCCATTGCAAAGCTTCCGCAATATTTTTATCCTTCTTATTCAACAACTCAAGACTAAACTCCATAGAAGGCAATCTTTCATGAAGGATTTGAATTGCACTTGCTTTTTGATTCCTGAACAAACCGAGAAAATACGCTGCTATTAAAAATGAAATCAAAAACACCGAGAAAGTTACTTCCAATGAATCTTGAAAAGTAAAAAACAAAAAACCTGAACCTAAGCCAATGAATAAAGACTTCAAAAAAGTGTTAATCCTGATTTGATTTTCAATATTGGAAATATGTTGTTCAATCTTGCTCATACCCCTCTTTGATTTGAGAAAAAGCGTTCCAAACCAAAAGTGACAATAAACAATCCGCTCAGGAGAATCTCAAATCCTGATTTTCTATTTTGTCTATCTTCTTCTTTTATCAAAAACCGTGAGGCTATTTGTTTTTCTGTTGTTTCTGTATCAAGAGGATTGATACCTGAAAAGTTTATTAATTCCCTCAAAATATACTCAGGTAATAACCCGCTTCTTACCTTTTCTGAGCTTTCAAAATTTAGCTTCCCGGAATGAAAGTGAACATTTGAATAATGAGAAAAACCAGGGTTTTCAGTTAGAAAATAAAGCTTATCGCTTTCAATAGTTTCAGGATATTTATTATCAAAGATTAAACTTGCACTTTCTAATTTCTCCACTTCATTAAACTTGATTTTCATCACAGACGATATAGAATTTAAAGCAGCACTGAAATTTAGCTTTTCTTCTTCTTCCAAATCCCCAAAATAATACTCAAGATTTTTCAACTCAATTATACCTTGATTGCTTGATCCAGCATCAGAAACTTCTATGACTCCAAATTCATTCATTTCAAGAATACGGGAAGAATCCACCTCTACTTTGATATCGCTAG
>NZ_JAHEBC010000453.1 GCF_024642405.1 Algoriphagus sp.
AGGTTTGTCAAAATTGGTAGCAAACCAATTGCCCTGATTGACCTGAATTTCAGCAAATCCTGAGGTGGTTCTAATCAATGACCTGGTATAGGTATAGGCGAGCCAACCTGTGATACCACCAATGTTTCTTTGGATCAATAATTCAGCACCATAAGCTTTACCTTCTCCCTGGATCAATTCGGTTTCTATATGCGGATTTACAAACAAATCAGCAAAATCCCGATATTCCAATTGGTTATCTGTAGTCCTGTAAAAACCCTCAAATGAAGTAGACCACTGATCCTCTTTGAAGTTGCGGAAGTATCCTAAAGAAGCATTTTGGGACCTCTGAGGTAGGATATAGGTTGTGCTCAACTGCCAAAGATCTATTGGAGTTGGGCCCGTGGCGTTGGAGATGGTTTGAAGGTATTGGTTCATGACCGAATAACCCCCTTTGAGGGAACTGGAGTTGCCAAATGTCCAACGAAAAGAAAGTCTTGGTTCAAAACCACTGTACTTCACCACTTGTCCGCTCTCTATAAAATCAACCCCTGTAATCGTCAATCTTGACATTGGAGCTCCTTCTTGATATTTATAAACTGAATCAGGGCCTTGTTGTAAATAATTTGAATACCTGACTCCTCCTGAAACAGATAACTTTTCTGATGGATTCCAGTCAGCTGATACAAAGGGTGCATATTCCAATCCACTTTCTTTTTGAATTGTCTGTGCTTCAATCCCCGATTCTGCCGATAGTGGATGAAGAGATTCGGGCCTCATTTTGTATTTGATAGCTTCTCCACCGAAGGTGATGTCCACCTTATCGAGAGTTAATAAACCTGTTATTTTCCCTTGGTAATAATAAAGACCATTTTCAATTTTGGAAGGGTCTATTTCAGAGGGTTCAAAAAAATCATTATTGAATGATCCATAAGCTGCCAAGCCGACAAGGGAGAAGTTATCAGTCAATAGATTTCGGCTAGTCAGAGACCCGACAAGATTGTTCCATTCAAATCCAAACTGATTGGAAAACCTAAAGTAATCTCCAGTATTTAGAAGGTTAAAATCAAGACTGTTATTCTCAGAAAATTGGTGATTGATCCCAAAATAAAGATCATGGAAGTTAATCTTGCTATTTTGGACATCAACTTCTTTTACTTTGTTCAAAAGCCAATTGGCGTTGGATAACCTGGAGGTAAATATCATTGTAGTTTTTTCTGGAACGATAGGCCCCTCTATCAGTAATTTACTGACAGCAGTTCCTAAAGAAGCACTGCCTTTCCAGTTTTCTCTATTACCTTTTCTCATTTCTATGTTTAATGCTGAGGCACTCCTTCCCCCAAAGTAACTCGGCACTGTTCCTTTATACAATGTGAAATTTTGGAGTGCATCACCATTAAAAGACGATAGGAAACCCAATGCGTGGCTATTACTGAGCACTAGGGCTTCGTTCATCAGGATCAGGTTTTGATCTGCCTGACCGCCTCTTATATTCATTCCTGCAGACCCTTCACCTACAGAAGTCACTCCAGGCATTGATTGGAGTACATTGAAAATATCAGCCTCTCCCAAAAATGCCGGCACTAGTTTTATTTGGTCGATGTTCATTTTGGTGACACCGGTAATTGCACTCCGGATGTTTCTGTCGCGCTCCTCTGCCTGTACCGTGAATACCTCCAATTCAAAATCCCGATCAGCTAGAGTTACGTCCAATTGGCCATCTCCATAAAGTAGGACTATATAAGGAGCTGGTTTTTTTCCAAATTCCCTGAAAACGATCCGATGTTTTCCTGAATCAAGTGTTAGGGCATATTGTCCTAATGTATCAGTATTATTTCCTGTAAAGATTCCGTCAATGTGAATTGAAACACCTGCCAATGGTTCAGAAGTCTCTAATTGAATAACCTTTCCAATTAAAAAGTATTTGGATCTTTTAGGAATATTTTTCTGTTCAAAGCTGACTTCTGTAAATTCAGTCTGCGCATAACTTGATTGAAAATGAAAAGCCAATAATGGCATAAGCAATAGAAACAAAAAATGAGGATTGAATTCTCTATTTATATGGAGGAGACTTTCCTTTATTTTTCGAAAAAAATGTTGATGCTTGATTTTCACTTGCTTGATTTTGGGTATTTTTAATTGAATTAGAACTTCATTTATTTATCCAAATTCAAGATTGACTTTTTTGAAATCCCTGAAATGTTGAACCTAGCCATGGAATTATAAATTTCTTAATATAGGATTAGCCTTTTTCTAAATTAGTTAGCTTAAAAAGCTGCCTGCCAAATACAAAGTTCAGAGGATTAGTAAATTATATAATTCGGACGGAGATAAAAAGGTTTTTTTTATCATACAATCTTTCTCGTCCTGAAATAGCATTGTACAAAATAAAATAGAATGAATATTCAGATTTTTTTTATTAAGAATGACTTTCTGAAAGTTTAATTTTTCCCAAATAGGTGTTTGAAGTCTTTTTATTTGTAAAAGCTTTTTCGAATTCCTACAAATTGAAAACAGTAGTAACGAATTGTTCAAATGATTAAGGTCCAAATATTTTTCAGAGAAGCTTAATCCAATCTATATTAATAAAATCAAAAACAATTAGCCTTTACCAGTTTATGGGAAAAGTGAAAATATCAGAGACTGGTTGTTTGTGAAAGATCATGCTAGAGCTTTTGATACTTTATTTCATCTAGGAAGAGCTGGAGAAACGTACATTAACGGTGGGTTCAATGAATGGATGAATATTGATACGTAAAATTGCTTTATCAAAAGATGGATGAAA
>NZ_JAHEBC010000454.1 GCF_024642405.1 Algoriphagus sp.
AAACTGAATATAGGTTTCGTATATAAAAAGCCAGAGTAAAATGATTTCGATTCCTGCTAACATTGGGTTCATTAATCCAAAGAATAAATAAGACCACAAAGCATTTAATGCGAGTTGGATAGCAAAAACAGTCAGTGCTTTGGTAGTTTTTTCTTTTTCAAAATCCATACGATCCCAAACCAATCCCGCCGCAATTCCCATCATAATATACAACATGCTCCATACAGGTGCAAAAATCCAGTTGGGTGGGTTAAAACTAGGTTTGATTAGTGTTGGATACCAAGTTTCAATGCTAGAACGGGTAACCATTCCTGAAAAATAGCCAATGGCAAGGCAGGTAACAACAATACAAAGGATTTTGGTAATCTTATTCATGAGATTTAAATTTTAAAACCCAAATGTACTTAAAAACTTTCTACCGATAAATCAAACAAAGAATTAACCGAATTCCGTAAAAAAAGTATCTTTGCCAAAAAAGATATTTAGATGTTTTCAATCAACGATTTTATACCTTCATTTTATTCCAATACCTTAGAAAGTGGTCAGTTCCAATGGACAGCTCCAAGTAATATTGCTTTAGTGAAATATTGGGGAAAAAAAGAAAATCAGATTCCAGCCAATCCATCAGTGAGTTTTACTTTAAATAATTGTATGACTAATACGAAAGTAGCTTTTACTAAAATCCAGAAACAAGATAATTTTTCATTTGATTTGTTGTTTGAAGGGAAACCCAAAGAAGAGTTTAAACCTAAAATTCAAAAGTTTTTAGAGCGAATTGAAGTGTATTTGCCTTTTTTGAAAGAATATCATTTTACGATTGATACCGAAAATACCTTTCCACATAGTTCAGGAATCGCTTCTTCGGCTTCAGGCATGGCAGCTTTGGCAATGAATTTAATGAGTTTGGAAAAAGCGTTGCGTCCTGAAATGACTGAAGATTATTTTTATCAAAAAGCCTCTTTTTTGGCGCGTTTGGGTTCAGGGAGTGCTTGCCGAAGCGTAAAAGGACAAGTTGTAGTTTGGGGGCATCAAGCCAATATTTTAGGAAGTACCGATTTGTATGGAGTAGAATATCCATATACCATTCACGATAATTTCAACCATTTTCAAGATACAATTCTATTAGTTGACAAAGGCGAAAAGCAAGTGTCAAGTACCTTAGGGCATGATTTGATGCACAATCATCCTTATGCAGAACAGCGTTTTGCACAAGCACATGACAATTTAGATAAGCTAAGAGCTATTTTTGAAAATGGAAATTTAGACGAATTTATAAAAGTAGTAGAGAGTGAAGCCTTGACTTTGCATGCAATGATGATGACTTCGATGCCCTATTTTATTTTGATGAAACCCAATACCTTGCAAATAATCAATGCTATTTGGAAATATCGATCAGAAACTCAAATTCCAGTTTGTTTTACATTAGATGCGGGAGCCAATGTACATGTTTTGTATCCAAATTCTGTGAAAGATAAGGTGTTGCAATTTATTCAGGACGAATTAGTTGGCTATTGTCAAAATGCTCAGTACATTTGCGACCAAATTGGAATAGGTGCTATGCAATTGTAATTTTTGTATCTTTATGCTTTAAGGATAAGATTATGAATATTGAATTAGAAAAAAAAGAATTGATAAAATTGTTGTCTGAAACGAATGACGAATCAATTATTGCGTCTATCAAATCCATTTTCAAAAAAGAAAAGAAAGATTTTTGGGATGAATTGACGGAGGAACAGCAACATATGATTAACGAATCAGAGGCGCAATATGAAAGAGGAGAATATGTCTCTTTTGATGAATTTATTAAGCCCCATTTGTAAAAATGAAAAGGGAAGTGGTAATTACTCCATTAGCTTTTTATGAAATCGAAAATTTATTTGAACTTTTAGTTTTAAAATGGAATAATAAAGTAAAAACAAAATTTTCAAATAAGTTAAAAGACATTATAAATTTGATTGCGGAAAATCCTGAAATGTTTCCAATGTCTAATAAGTCAAGAAGGATTAGAAAGTGTGTAATAAGCAAACAGTCAATTTTGTTTTATAAGTTTAACGATAAGCATATTGTTATTTTATCCCTTTTTGACACCAGACAAGACCCAAATAAGATTAACAAAATAAAATAATTCTCAATCAAAATATGAAAGGACCTTTATTTTACTCAAAAATATTACTTTTCGGAGAATACGGAATTATCCGCGATTCGAAAGGATTATCGATTCCTTATAATTTTTATAATGGAGCCTTGAAAAGAAATGAAAATCCTTCTTCTGAAGCAATCGCTTCAAATGAAAGTTTGAAACGATTTGCAGACTATCTTGAAAAATTGCAAGTTGAACAACCAGACTTAGTTACTTTTAATTTAGAAGCCTTAAAAAGTGATGTGGCTACAGGTATGTACTTTGATTCGAGTATCCCACAAGGGTACGGAGTGGGGAGTAGTGGCGCTTTGGTAGCGGCTATTTACGATAAATATGCCCAAGATAAAATTACGGTTTTAGAGAATTTAACTCGTGAAAAATTATTGCAATTAAAAAATATTTTTTCTCAAATGGAAAGTTTTTTCCATGGGAAAAGTTCTGGTTTAGATCCGTTGAATAGTTATTTGAGTATTCCAATTTTAATTAATTCCAAAGACAATATTGAAGCTACTGGAATTCCAAATCAAAGTTTTGATGGTAAGGGAGCGGTGTTTTTGCTAGATTCAGGCATTGTTGGTGAAACAGCACCAATGGTCAATATTTTTATGGAAAACCTA
>NZ_JAHEBC010000455.1 GCF_024642405.1 Algoriphagus sp.
GAAATACTATCTCTTTCCCTTTGGACAAAGTATTCATCAAAAACCCATCTTGGATATCTCCAAAAACAATTTCAAGCTGAATGAGTATATCCTTAGGAAGAAAGCGGAGATTATTCGTATTAGAGTTAGAGTTGTAATGTACCAAGGCTGTTACTGTGGCTCCAGCTTTAACCAATTCTTCAGTTAAATGGCTTCCAATAAAGCCCCCCGCTCCAGTTACGAGGACTTTTTTTCCGATGTAATTCATGAATTTGATTTATTAAATAGAGTTTTATAATCAAGATTGGCTTTTTCGTAATCTTGATGTTGGCCTATATCCAGCCAATATTCTTCTATAGGGAATGCAACCACAGATTCCTTTTCTTTTAGTAATGCTTCCATCAGGTCTGTAATGTCGAAAAAATTGCCGATTGGAATATGACTCAGAGCCTCAGGGCTAAGTGCATAGATCCCACCACTTATTCTGAATGAATAAGTTGGTTTTTCCAAAATTGAAGTCACATGACAACCTTCTGTCTGCAATACGCCATAAGGGACCTTTGCTTCATAGGAAGCGCTGCCAATTGTCAACCTGGCGTTATTTTCTATGTGAAAATCTAGTACTGACTTATAATTCAAGGAAGTCAATAGGTCTCCATTCATTACTAAAAAGGGAAGTTTAAGCTGATTTTCGAGGTATTTGACTGCGCCAATAGTTCCCAATTTCTTCTCTTCTTTGAAATAGCGAATGCTGAGTCCAAAGGCAGAACCATCACCACAAAACTCCTCAATGCTCTCTGACAAGTAGTTGGTGCATAAGTATATATTTCGAAAACCAAAAAGGTGAAGTCTTTCGAGGATAGTTTGTAAAATTGGCTTATTACCAACCTTAAGCAGTGGTTTTGGTATATTCTGGGTGAGAGGTTCTAATCGAATGCCTCTCCCTCCCACCATCAACACTACTGGATTTTCAATGATTGGGCTTGCTTTTTCAGGCTCCGAGGAAAGAAAATGATGTATTTTTCCCTGAGCGTCTATTACCGGAACTAGCTTAATCCCTTGCTCGGTAATCTGCTTCATATCCAAGGTTTTCTGCTCCTGAATGGACACAGTAAAAGGATTGGTATTCATCATGATGGCAAGCTGATCATCCAGTTGAAAGCCGTTTAATATCCCTCTACGAATATCACCATCACTCACCGAACCAACAAGCTTTTCATCGGCATTTAACACAAAAATGAGTCCCCTCTTATTTGCTTCAATCAGTCGCATAGCTTCACGAACTGAGATATCTTGTCCAGCAGTAAAAAGGTTAATTTTATCTTTATCAATAAACATTTTAAACTAATTCCTTGATGTAATTTTCTAAGGTAAAGCTTTCTTGGAAACCAGTTAAGTCTCTGAAGATTTTATCTGATATTTTCATCATATTATCATAAGGCTTGATAGGCTCAAAGTTCCTTTGGTAGTGAAAGCCTAGGTTTTTCTCAAACAAATCTATCAATTGATGAACATTAAACTGATCGCTGCCCACCATATTTAAAACTGATGTTTCCCCCCATTCTATTTCTACCATCACACTTACTAGCGCCTCTGACAAATCCACTACATGTAGAAAAAAGCGAAATAGACTTCCATCATTATTGAAGTCCAAAACCTGGTCAGAAAGTCCAGACTTCAACAAATACGCGAAAACTCCTTTAGGTTGGTTAGATCCATATATGTTGGAAAGCCTTAATATCAATCTGTTTTCAGGCTTCATCCCTGCCAAAATCAACTCTTCAGCCGCCAACTTCAAAGTGGAGTAGGGAGTTTCTGGTTGACAATCGTTAGATTCATCTACATAATCCCCCGAGCCATACACACCCACGCTGGATAATTGAATCAGTTTGGTATGCTCAGCACACGCCTGAATCAAGTGATGGATTCCTAAGGTGTTTTGAAGTAGGCAAGCTTGTATAGGTCTACTGATTTGACCAGTGAAATTGAAGATAAAGTCAAATTTTTCTTCCCTAATCAGCTGCACAGAATCTGGTGAGCAGATATCCAGGTTCAGGTGACGTGCACCTCTTCCTTTTCTGGAGCCAATGAATATATTCGAAAAGCCAATCTTTTCTAAAACAGCGGAGAAATGGCTACCTAAATAGCCATTTCCACCGAGTAGTAAGATTTTACTTTCCTTCGTAAAAGATTTTTTGGATGCTGACACTTGAGAGGTCTATGTTTTTGAGAATGTCCACGATTTGTTTTGCAGAATTTCCTTCTCCGTATGGATTCTTTATTTCAGAGACTTCTTTTCTAAACTTATCGTCAAATAGGGCTTTCTGAATTGCTTTCTCAATCTGAGCTGAATCATTAGGCACATCTAGGACATTAGAAGCACGTTCTCTACCCATTTGTCTATTTCCAATATTGATAGCAGGAATCTTCAAGGTAGGAGTTTCATGGATTCCAGAACTTGAGTTACCTACCAAAGCCCATGCATTTCTATAAAGATTGACGAATTTCAAGGTAGGAAGAGAAGGAATCCATTTAAATCCTGATGCTTTGATTTCCTCAATGATTTTAGCATGTCCCGCATCATTATTAGGCAGAAGGAAAACCACTTGAGCATCGATATTTCTCAATGCTTTGAGCGTCTCTCTGATTTGATCAATTGAAGACATAGCCTCCGTAGTCACAGGATGCTGAATCACCAATACAAAAGGTTTGGAAAAGTCCAAGTCAAACTCTTTTTCCAATTCAGATGCATCCATGGTTGGGGTATTTACCA
>NZ_JAHEBC010000131.1 GCF_024642405.1 Algoriphagus sp.
GATCTTGCTCCCATGCTAAAGAGTAAAGAAGTCTTGGAATGGGATCGCAAAAAAGGTGGTTTGATTGCACATACGGAAGTGAGAATCGGAGCAATTATTTTGGGAAAAAGGCCGTTAGCTAAGTTTGATCCCAGTCTGGCAAAAAAAGCGATTCTGGAAGCAGTAAAAGAGGAAGGTGAACTTTTATTGGATTGGAATGATGACGTGTTACAGTTGATTAATCGTGTCCAATCTTTACATCTATGGAATCCAGACCAGAATTGGCAAAATTGGACTATTTCGTATTTATGCGAAACCGCAGAATTTTGGCTTGAACCATATTTGAATAATATTAAGCATAATGATGATTTTAAGAAGTTAGATTTATTTGAAATACTCAATTCGAGCTTAGATTACGACATGCAGCAGGAATTGAGCCGTTTAGCTCCTCCAACCTTTTCGGTACCGTCCGGAAGTAAAATCAAAATTGAATATAGAGACAATGGAGATACTCCTCTTCTTTCAGTTCGTCTACAAGAGCTATTTGGATTGTTAGAAACTCCTACCGTAAATGATGGAAAAATATCCTTATTGATAGAGATGTTATCACCCGGATATAAAGCTGTTCAATTAACTCAAGATTTAAAGAGTTTTTGGAGCAATGGGTATTTTGAAGTAAAAAAGGAATTGAAAAGAAGATACCCCAAACATGAATGGCCAGAAGATCCTATCGCGGCAGAAGCTGTTCGGGGTGTTAAAAAGAAACCTTAAGCAGCTTCCAAATTAAGTTTATCCAAATAATTCAGGAATTGTAAGAATGAAGCAATAATAAATGGTGTCAATTCCAGAGAATTAATTTTTTCCAAGAAAGCCTTTCGAAGTTCAGGGTAATCACTTGGATTGTATATTTTACTCAATGCAGTAGATCGAAATGCAACTTCAACTAAGCTATAATCTTCAAAAGGAACTTCATTATGATGAAGGAATTCTTGCTCTAATTTGATTGGATCAATCATTTTATCTAACCAATAAAAACCTGTTTCTAAAAAAAATGTCTCAATTGACTTACACAATTTTGATAAGTCTTCAACTTTAGAAATTTTGATTTTTTTTGAGTAGGTGCTCCCCAATTTGTCCGGAGTTTGTGCTAATGTAATCGATTGTTCATCATAAGCACTTGTGGTTGGCAGGTAGCGGGCAATCAATTCCTCGACTTCATTGATACGAACTCCAAGGTGATATTCAATATATTTTTCATTCGAATATTCTATAATTTGAATTGAAATAACTTGTTTTCCATTTGGAAAAGCCTTTTCAAATACGTTTTGAGATGGATTCAATATAAATCCATGATCGTTAAAAAATCTTGAGTGCAATTTAATAGCCTTCATTTTAAGCATAACAAACTTCTTTTTATTGCATTTGTAAAACACAATAATCAGGCTATTGTTTTACTCCTCTGAAAATAATTCTCGCATTTCATTAAGGATGGGTTCAACTTCAAGTTTTTTTACTTGCAAACTTCCTTCATCTTCAGGATTGTGAAGGTAATGATTCCAATGTTTTTCCGCTTTCCGAATAGTTCGTGGGGTAATTTCAAACTCCACACTATCCAAATACTCTTTAGCCAGAGTTTCAGCTTTGAAATTTCCAAAAAGATAAACTCTAAAAATATCCACAAAACTTTCACTTAAATCAAACTCTTCTAAAATCTGAACAAAAGCCCCTTGATGCTTTTGATTTTTTTTATCACGAATCGCTTCAAATATTGCTTCCAGTGACTCTTTGTTAAAGCTGGTTTTGGATAATGCTCTGCAAGCTAAATAAGCTACTTCCCAATTATCTCCTTTTACCAATTCGATTAATTTATCTCTAACCTCTTCAGTATTAATTTTTCCAAGTTTCTCCGCAAAATAGAATGCTTCTTTCTCATTTGGATCACAGATTTTGTCAAAAAGTTTTTGGGTTTCCTCCTGCATAAAATTTAAGTTTATTTGCACAAAGATAACTGAATTGATATTCGAATCATGTCCTCTGGCCAATTCCTGGAAATAAGCATTGAAAATTTTAAATCCCTCCAATTGAAAGCTATTGGGATGGGCTTGACTCAAAGCTATTTACCAGAGTCTCATCAGTTGGAGTATTCTACTGACAAAGAATGGCTTGTAAAAGTTTCCCTGCCTTGGAGTATGACCATCGATGAATCGGGAAAGGTTTTTAAGAAAGAAGATTATCATTTGGCACTTGTAATGATTCGGGCTGGGATTGCTGCCACTGGCTATTTCCATAATGGAGAACTGATTGATCATAAGGTTATTAGAGCCTATATGGTGCGCCAAAAACAAGGAAAAAGTCAAATAAAATATCTCAAAACCAAAGGTAAATCCAGGGCTGGTTCAAGAGTAAGATTGGGGGAATCAGAGATGTTTTTTAAGGAAATTAATGATCGTTTAAAAAAATATGCTGCAAACTATCCAATTGATACTTGGGGCATTTCCTGTAGCAAGACACTCTGGCCATTTTTCTTTGGCGCAACAAACCCACCGCCTTTCGATAAAAAACAGGAAAACCTTTTATCAATTCCATTTCATGTGCAGCATCCGGATTTTGAAACACTTTTACAAATACACAGAAAGTTAGAATCATTTCATTTGTTGCTTTCGGATTTAGGAAAAAGTAAGCTTGGGAGTTTTGAAGAATCAATTAATTCACCATCAGGAAATGAATCAGAGGATGATTGGTAAATAATTATTCTTCAAGGCTTTTCATTTATAAAGGGGTTTCTTTTTAACTTAATGAAATACTTTTCCAACTCTAAAAAAGACATAAATATGAAACGCTTAACTCTTGTCCTATCCTTTTGTAGTTTTTTGAGTTTTTACTTAAAAGCCCAAGTGAACGAATCTCCTTCCATTTTTGACCAGAAAAAAGTATTGGATGCTCATAATTCACTTCGGGAAGAAGTTGGGGTATCCCCTTTAGAATGGTCAGTAGAATTAGCTGAAAAAGCTAAGAATTGGGCTGATAAACTTGCATTGAAAAATCAAGGAGATGATTGGTTTTTGGAGCATTCGGGACCTGGAGAAAATCTTGCCGGAGGATATGTTACTGGAGATGCACCCGAGATTAGAGTATTAACTGGCTGGGGAGGCGAAAAAACTGATTTTGATTCACCGAGCAAGAAATGCTTAGAACTCATCAAATGTGGTCACTATTCCCAAATCGTATGGAGAAATTCTAAAAAAGTTGGATGTGCTGTAGCAGCAAATGAAAATGGAAAATATATTTTAGTCTGTAATTATGATCCACCGGGTAATTATAATGGTCAACCCGCTTACTAATTAGAAATTTAATTAACTTGAAATTAAAAGAAATAATAAAACTAGAAAGTTGGATTATTATTACATATTTATTCTTGCTTTAGCAGCTTTTTTTTCAATAAAGGGTGAAAAGGATCCTAAACGAAAAAAGCTTTTTGTTGTGATTTTCTTATTCTTGATAATAATAGCCTTTTTCTACAAAATGGGTTTTTCAATAGGTGAATTTATCTATTACATTACAACCTAATAATCTTGATTTATTGGAAAGAGAAAAGGCCTGAATTTCTCCAGGCCTTATGGTTAGCGGTTAAGTTTATTATCAGGCTTTTGAATCCTGTCCCATATCAAATGAAGTGGAAAGCATATTGATGGTTTCATGAGCGACTTTGATATTGTACTCATAAGCCAAGCTTTTGTAGTTTACCAAATCGACGATCGTACCAATAAAACAAAGTCCAACTGTCAAGATGTAAAGAATACCCAGACCAATTTGTCCTAGGATGAATCGATGTAAACCTGCAAAGCCGAAGAAGCCTAACAATGTAAGGATCAGAATCATTTGTGCGTCTTTTCTTCTTGCACGATATACTTGAGCAAAAAGAGATGCTTGATCTTCATCCATGTTTTTCATCAATCCCTGGATATATCCCAGTTCCATTCCTTCCAGTTCAGGAAGGTGTCTCAATACATTAGCCATAATTGTGTGTTGTTTTAAGGTTTTTAATTAGTTGCCAAATTCTAGAGAAAATCACAACAAATGCCAGCATTGCCAAGGGATGCATAGACCAGGATGCCTGAAAATCTCCTTTTGCCAAGAGATTCATTGATCTTCCCAATCCACAACCAGGGCACCAGTCAAATCCCAATTGATCCAATGGGCAGAGACTAAAATGTGTCCCTGAATTTGGATCCAGAAGTAGGATTGCCACCAAACTTCCTATCCAAAATATCAACTCTACTGGAAATCTTTGAAGACGTTGTGTTATTTCCTTCATGCCATTACTATTACGAAAAAGATGCCATTACTTAAAAATAGCCTAATTGGCCTAATTTCGAAGGTCTCTATAAATAAATGATTGGTAAACGTACAAAAAAGTGTCCGTCTATGAACGCTTTCGTTCAGGTAAATTAATTTTTGCTGTTGTACCGAATTGTTGAAAATAACTTTGTTCGAATTCATAACTAAACCTAGAATGGGATTTATTTCCAGCATAGTTTTTCCATCCCAAAAATTTGAAAATGGTTCCCATAATTTCTGAAGTTAAAGGAAGTTCCGATTTAATTCCCAAAGCTTTAGATGCTTCTTTTCCGATCATAAATGCTACCAGGGATTCTGATTTCCCCTTTAAGAATTCTTCTCTTTGATTTTCTTCATAATAATTCAATAACGATCGGATTAGCCTTTCACCTGCTAAAGAGTTTTTCATATGGCGTTTTCGAATTAGTTTTTCTAATTCAAAAGCTTCTTTTGAAGTGTCTGGCCAAAAACCCTCCTGGATTCCCATTAATTTTCCAACATATTTCCAGTATGCTAAAACAACTTCTGTATCATCTTTGGATATATTAAATCCAATTTTTCGCATTCCTCTTAATACCAGTAAACTGAAAGCTAAATTTGTTCCTAATAAATCTTCTTGGTTGATTGGTTTACCATATTCTTCTTTCCAATCCTTTGCATAATGTTCGATAAAGTATCTGCTAAATGCATGAATCAATCGAATTTTTGCGCATACGAGAAAAGCATTGTTGGAAGTTATGAAAGCACCTGGTTTAAATATTTCCAATAAAAATTTTGCAGTTTCTCCCAGACGCTTTCCCGATTCTTCCATGATTCTCTTTGACCGAACCAATACTTCGGCCCCATCCGCAAATGCATAGCAATAAGGAAGTGAGTAAAAACCTAGCATTGCCAAATAAATATCTCCCCGCTCATTGAAGAATCCTTGACCTCTTTTTAGAATCCCTTGATCTTGAATGGATGGAATCATATTGTAATCTTTCAAAAGTGTTTTGACACTTTCAGGGAAGTCTATAGGAATTTCTGAAGGAATATTTTCCCAATGATTGATTTGAGAAATAATTTCTGGATTCTTAATTAAATCCAAAACTGCTTGATCAGCAGATGGATCCATTTGTTTTCTCAGATCATTTAATTGATCATTGGTATACAATTTCAGTTTACGCACAGCATTTTAACTTCCATTTTGTAATTTGGTTGATCAATTTTAGAAATAAATGAAATTTCTCTACATACTTTGGATAATAAGTTGTTGCACGGTTGTTGAATCGACCCTAGCTCAAACAGGTTTTGATCTCTGGGTAGTCGAAACTTCTGGAAAAGGAGGAAACTTCAAAATACTTCCTGAGACAGCATATCCTTTGACTGATAGACCAGAATATGATAATCAGCCCAGCTTTATTAATGAATATCAAATGGTCTTTTCCGCTGCAGATGAAAATGAAAATTTTGATATTATAGTTTATAATTTCAATTCAAAGAAGTTTACGAATATGAGTAGAACTTCTGACAGGAATGAAAATTCACCAATGATAACGGATTGCGGAATGTATATTTCTGCTGTGGTTTCCGAGCCTGATAAGAAACAGAGAATTTGGTTATATCCACTTACATTTGAACCTGCAGAACTACTTTATGATGATATCGAACCTGTTGGATATTATGATTGGTATGATAATAAAGCGGCGATGTTTGTTTTAGGTGATCCAAATCATCTTGTTTACGCAAGAGGAAGAAATGATATCATTAAAATTGATTCTGCAGTTGCGAGATCAATCAAAAAGAGGCCAAAGACGAGTGAAATTACTTACCTGTCAGCAGATGAGTTTCGGGATGTTGGAGGAGAAAAAGCATTGATGCTAAAAAGCTACGATATCGAATCTGGAGAAAGAGCTGAACATTATTTTGGTGTTCAAGGTTCGCAGGATTTTATTTGGCTTGATAAGAATTACTTATTGATGGCAAGTGGAAATAATATATATAAAAGAAAATATACCGATAGTAATTGGGAATTGGTTGGAACAATCAATCCCGAAACTCATCAAAATATATCCAGAATGGCTTATAGCCAGGACTTAGATGTTTTGGTATTAGTTATGGAAAGAAAATAATCAATTAATTCTATGAACCCTTTTAAACAAGCTGTTTTACTGACAGCATTATTTACCTCTCATTCTCTCTTTGCACAAATCGAAGATCGAGGAGGTATTGTGGCCAGAAAAGCTGAATTGGTAAAAGTCCAGGATGGTTTCACTTTCACGGAAGGGCCTGCTATCAATCGAATGGGCGATATATTCTTTACCGATCAGCCCAACAATAAAATCTATAAGTGGTCAGCTGGGTCAGGTGAAATCACTTTGTTTAAGGAAAATACAGGCCGCTCAAATGGGATGTATTTTATGTTGAATAATACCTTAATAACATGTGCGGACGAAAAGAATGAACTTTGGTCAATAGATCAGGATGGGAATGAAGAAGTTATTCTTTCGGGGTTTAAAGGAAATAAATTAAATGGACCAAATGACCTTTGGGTGAGACCACAAGGTGGTTTATATTTTACAGACCCACTATACCAAAGAGATTATTGGGAAGGAATTCGAGAACCAGAAATGGAGCAGGACGGACAACACGTTTATTATGTTTCCGAGGACAGGTCTGAATTTTTCAGAGTTACGGATGATTTGGTAAAGCCAAATGGAATAGTAGGAAGTCCTGATGGAAAAACTTTATATGTTGCTGATATCGGCGCAAACAAAACCTATAAATATGATATCAGGGAAGATGGTTACTTGACGAATAAAACACTATTCTGTGAGAAAGGCTCTGATGGAATGACCATTGACTTTAAAGGAAATTTGTATCTCACCGGTGATGGAGTAACTGTCTTTAATAGGAATGGCGATCAAATTGCACATATTCCAGTTCCAGCCAAGTGGACAGCTAACGTTGTATTTGGAGCATTGGATAGAAAAACTTTGTTTATCACTGCAATGGATGCAGTTTATACTTTGGAAATGAAAACAAGAGGCGTTTGGTAAAAAAATAGGGACTAACAGTCCCCACCAATTTCACAAGATTCTTCAGAATTACCTCGCACTATTTCAATTGCGGGGTTTTCTTTTTTAAACTCATCCCAAGCTTTTTCAATGGTTTGATCGAAAACCTGATCTTGCTGGGCACCTGAAATTCCGTATTTCCTATCTAAAACAAAGAAAGGTACTCCTTGTACTCCAATTAATCTTGACTCATAAATATCCTTTTCTACATCTTCAGAATACTGTTCCGAATTAAGCATTTCTTTGATTTCTGAACCTTCAAGACCTATTTCGGTCCCTAAGCCCACTAAAGTATCAAAATCATCCACATTACTTCCATCTGTAAAATAGGCCTTCAGAAGCCTTTCCTTCATTGCTTCTCCTTTTCCAGTTTTTTTGGCTAAATGGATCAATCGGTGGGCATTTTTTGTATTTGCCACCACAGTTTTTTCCATATGGAAATCCAAACCTTCAGATTTTGCCATATCTACTACTTGTTCAGTGATTTGTAAAGTCTGGGCCATAGACCAGCCTTTTGATTTAGATAGATATTCCAAAGAATTTAAGCTCGGATCAGATTTTAGATCTGGATTTAACTGAAAGCTTTTCCACTCTATTTCAACTTGATCTTTATGTGGGAATTTGTCTAAGGCCTTTTCAAGTTTTCTTTTTCCTATGTAACAAAAAGGACAAACTACATCCGACCATATTTCGATTTTCATAACTTTTTAATTTACTTATGCTTCAAATAGAATTTATCCTAAAAGAGTTCAAAGAATCATTGAAAACGAAAGAATGCCCATCCTGCGCCATGCTAGTGGATGAAAAAGCGCAACACTGCCCCATTTGTCAATTCGAATTCCCCAAAAGATCTCCTTGGATCGTATGGATGGCAGTTTTTCTATTAATTGTCTGGTTGATTTCTTACATTTTATAACTCATTTAAAGTATTTCTTATGAATAAGCGCTCATTTATTAAGGCATTGGCATTACTAGGCTTTAGTACAGGATCAATTATTAATACTAAAGCCAGTCCAATTAGTATTAATGATATGGATTTTTCTTCTCCTGATATTTGGGATCAAATCAGGGCTTCTTACAAATTAAAACCAGATTATATCAATCTGGAAAATGGATATTATTGCTTTTTACCGGAAGAAACTTTAGAAAAATATATACAACATCTTCGGGATGTAAATTATCATGCCTCCAGCTACATGCGAACGGTTCAATGGGATAATAAAGCCAAATCCGCCGCAAAAGTTGCTGAGCTTGTCGGTGCAAGTCCCGAAGAAGTGGTATTGACTAGAAACACTACTGAATCCATTGATTTGATTATATCAGGCTACCCCTGGAAAAAAGGAGATGAAGCAATCGTTTCTAATCAGGATTATGGAAGCTTGTTGAATATGTTTGAATTGGCAGAAAGAAGGTATGGGATTAAAGTAAAAAAGATCGATATACCGATGCATCCGGAGAATGACGAAGAGATTGTGGCTACTTATGAAAATGCCATTACTGCTAAGACCAAATTGATGATGGTACCTCATATCGTGAATATTACCGGCCATATTTTGCCCGTCAAAAAAATAGCAGATATGGCTCATAGCCATGGCGTTGAAATCATGCTTGATGGTGCTCATGCCGTGGGACATTTTGATTTTAATATTTCAGAATTGGATTGTGATTATTATGGTTCCAGTCTACATAAATGGCTAAGCGTACCTTTGGGATGCGGGATGCTTTATGTGAAAAAAGGGAAAAGTAACCAAATAAGACCATTACTGGCTCCCTATGAATTGGATCAAAAAACGCTATTAAATTTGAATCACACCGGCACACATGCTGTTTCTACTGATCTGGCAGTTATTGATGCGATTGATTTTCAGCAAAAAATGGGAAACAAAAGAAAGGAAGAAAGACTACGATATATTCAAAAATATTGGTCTGATCAAGTAAGGGATCTACCCGGAGTAAATGTAAATACGCCTATTGAACCTCAAAGATCCTGTGGAATAGCTAATGTAGGCCTCGATGCTGTGAATCCCGGAGATATGGCGAAGATTTTGATGGATAAATACAAGATATATACTGTAGGAATCAATGGGGCTGGTGTCAAGGGTTGCAGGATTTCTCCCAATGTTTACACTTCTGAAAAAGAGATGGATCAATTTGTAAAAGCAATAAAAGAAATGTCGGGAAACGCCTGACAAAACATTATTCGGAATTAAATATTAATGAGGAATTAAAGTTCGTGACTTGGGTCGTGGCAGAATAATTGCAGTGAAAGTTAAAAATAATAGAGAATTTACTTGCAAATAGCTTTCAAAGAATTCAAATTTGCTACCCGAAACGAATGAACACAATTTCTTACATAGCGCCGTCTTTTAATATTGCTTTGAATGTAGCATTAGCGAAGCCTGTTATGTTATTTTTCGCTCCTTTGAGGAGGTATAGGTTCTTTTTTAGGGTCTAACCCTTATTGTTATACATCGTTTTCCTACGTGGAAAACATTCTCGCCTAATTAATTCTATTTAAACTCCGAATACTTTCGGAAAATCCTTCATGCATTCAAACATGGAAAATATATCATTTCAAATCATAATGGCTGAGCCTTCCCATAAAAAATATGCATCCATCATTACGGATGAGATGGAGAATTCTGCGAAAGCCCGAGGCACTGGAATAGCAAAGAGAAGTCCTGAATACATTGAAAAGAAAATGGATGAGGGAAAAGCTGTGATCGCACTGACCAAAGATGGAACCTGGGCTGGCTTCTGTTATATTGAAGCCTGGGGTCATGGGAAATACGTTGC
>NZ_JAHEBC010000456.1 GCF_024642405.1 Algoriphagus sp.
AACAGTATTTTGGGCTAAATCACTTTCGTTTTCTGAATTGAAGTAATCTCCAGTGTCTTCATAAAGTTTATCCAATCCTGGAACCAGAATATCTATTCTTTTAATTTGACTTTTACCAGTTTTATATTGAAGCCTTACAAAATCAAGTGCCTGAAGGTGTTCAAGTCCTGCTTTTGACAGTGACTGCTGTATTTTTATTTCCCCAGTGGCTGCATAAAAGGACTTAACGTCATGAATTGTTTCATGATCTTTTATGACCGTTGCAATTTGTATTGCTGCCCCTAATTCTTTTAAGAAGCCTAGTTCAGACTCAACTATAGCCCCAGTACTTTGAACCAGTCCATGATGAGAATCATGAATTCTGATTCCTATTGATCTATTTTCTTTCATAGTATTAATTAAGCCCAACCCTTAAAGAAACCCAAGTCCAACTTAGGGAAAACGAACATATCATTATATCTAGATATCCCCAACTGCTGTAGTCAAATCTCTCGTTTGGACTGGGTGGGATTTGTAATTCCTCCTCACCCCTCTCCCGATATCGCATTCCTTATCGGGACAGGCTCTCTCCTGAAAGAGAAGGCGATCGTTTTGTAATATCATCGAAATATCAGAACCAAATGGTGTTTGGTGTTTTTTTATCAATCTCTAAGTATATCAGTTCCATTCCTCCTTAATTCACGATAGCTTATTATGGGCATGGGTAATTCTTCTTCTCTCAAGTATCTTGTTGGAATAAGATCGGATGTTAGAATCAGTGACTTTACTTTTGGGGTTTTCTCTGCTCCTACAAAGAATTTTACTTGATCAAGATTTTCTTGCAACCAATTATCCCTGTCCACATGTTTGGCCACTTTCTTCTTTTGCCCTTCCCGTCCTAGGTAGGCATCCATCTCATTTTTCATCTGTTGGATATTTCTTGCTGCCTCAGTTCTCTTGCACTCGATGTTGTAAACTTGGTTGATTGTGGGATCATACGCAACAATATCACAATCGCCGTAATCTTTGTCAGCATTGAAGTGTCCCGTTGGCTTCATGGTCACTTCATAGTCCCAAACCACTAGGTGAGTATTATCTTTTAGCCACGTAGTCACTGTATTTCTAAAATGCTTTCCGTTTTTCTCCTTAAAACTGCCAAGTAAACTATTGATTTTCTTTCCTCCATTTGTTAATCTACCCGAATGAAGTAGTTGATTAAAGTACTGACTTGCTGCAATACACTGCCTCATTCCCCAATAATACTTTCGGCCATTCTCAGTATCAACAACTACAAAAGGTCTTCGAGCATAACTAAACTCTCTATTGTACTTCCATGGGAAATAATCTGAGTTTAAATAGCCTGCCTGATCGCTAATAATGTCAGGCTTATTTTCAAAACGAAGCTTTTCCAAACCTGCTTCGATCTGATCTTCTGCCCCAATCATTATTCGCTTAAGTTCAGCCAATAGGTCTATCTCAAGCATCGCCAAAACGGAATCTCCGTTATGTTCTGCCATTGCCGATGCTTGCATGCATATACCCAACAGATTGGTGTAGTCAATACCCCAATCTTCCAAGAATGCTTCATCCATATGGTCGAACAGAGCCTCAGTATCAACATCTTTTTCCTTAGTTGTGTATGTCTCAAATTGGCTAGAAAAAGCCTCTAGCTGTGCTTCAATGTTTGCGAGCGTATTGTCCTTATGAAACGGTTGGAGTTTTTGATCATAGAACTCTTTAGATATGCCTATTCGGCCTGAGGGAAGCAGACCCATTTCAGGATCATCCATCCCAAAATGAAGGGTATCGCTAAGCATACCATAATTCAAAATTTCGTTCATAATGGTGAGCAGTTCATCTAATTGGTCGAAGCTTGGTTTACGATCTCCTGCAGCCGGAACCAAGGCTGCAAACTCTATCAAACATCTTGTGGCAAGAGATGTATTGACGAGATTTCTTTGCTTTTTGAGAATTTTCTCCAACTTTTTTTCATCATTTCCGAAGCAGTGGATTTCGGCAGCTGTCTTGATTTTACTAAACTCTCTGTTGTGTACCAGTCGTTCATTAACTTCAATCAATCTACTTATCAAGGATTCTCCATTGAATTCTTTTAGCTTTTCAATGAGGTGCTGCACTAAGCGTAATACAACGTAATTACAAAACTCCTTTTTTTCATTAACACTTTGAAATTTCTCAGGAATAGGGTCTGGGCGATTAACAATATCAACCAGATTATCAAGTAGCAGGTTAATTTCCGCATCACTTATATAAAGTGTTGGAAGCAGCCAACGATTGTCTAACTGTAAGTCTTTTCTCGTGTCAAGTAACAGAATCATCTTAGCTTGACCGAGGGGCATATGTTGATCGATACTTTCTAAGATGTATTGATCGCTCAAAGCGATACCAGTTATAACAGTCAAGGCTTTAAGAATTTCGGTCATAAATGCTCTTTCACCAGCATTATCACCTCCAATGAAAAGTTTTCGGATATGTTTTGGTAAACCGATGGTTAATATACCATCGGCGTAGGAACATTGTAAATGTAGGTTTAGGATTTCTTTGGAATCTACTTGTTCTAATGATAAAGGATTGAAATATGATTTATCAAATTCAAGCACGATGTTTAGTACTGAGGCAATGTTTCCATTGATTTGCTGATTTAGTGCGGGATGAAGTCTATCTAACCAAAAACAAATGGCATCTGCTAAGTGCTCAACATATTCGGCCTCAGTTTTGTATTTTGCTTGATAGTTCTGTACCCAGATC
>NZ_JAHEBC010000132.1 GCF_024642405.1 Algoriphagus sp.
TTGGAAATAAAATCAATTAGAATTGGCGATAAGTTTAAAACTATACTAAAGCTTCTTTTGACAGGCTTAGCTGTTTTTCTTGTTTTCCGGAAAATTGATTCAGACCAATTGTGGGAAATAGCAAAGTCTCTTCAATGGATTTGGCTGGTTCCAGTATTGATTTTTTTTACTTTAAGTAAAGTATTTACAGCATTTCGTTTAAACAGGTATTTCAGGACTATTGATTTATTAATTTCTGAAAGACTCAATCTCAAGCTTTATCTCATCGGTATGTTTTATAACCTCTTTCTCCCAGGGGGAATTGGTGGTGACGGGTATAAAGTTTACCTTCTTAATAAGCAATTTAAAACTCCGGTAAAAAAACTGATCCAAGCTTCTTTACTTGATCGTTTGGGTGGCTTAGTAGCAATTATTTTTTTGCTTTTTGGCCTATTTCTTTTGGTAGATATTCAAGTTAGCTTCTTCGAAACATCTTTATGGAATGGATTGATGGTTGCTGGAATAGTTATGACAATACCAATATTTTGGTTGGTTCAAAAGTATTTTTTTAAGGACTTTCTTCCCTCTTTTTGGTCTGCAAATACTTGGTCATTAGCTGGACAATTGGCCCAAATAGTTTGTGCTCTATTTATTTTATGGAGTTTAGGCATTACCGAAAATATCCTAGCTTATCAATTGGTGTTTCTGTTATCATCGATAGTAGCTGCTTTACCTTTGACTATAGGAGGCGTTGGGGCCCGTGAGTTAGTTTTTGTTTATGCTCATACCTATGTTGGGATAGATGAAGCTACAGCTGTGGCCTTTAGTTTAATCTTCTTTTTAATATCTGCGTTGGTCTCTTTATGTGGCGCCTTTATCAAATATGAGGCTCCAAAAGCTGAAAATTAAATTTTCGACAAAAATCATTTTCTTACCTTTGCCAAAATCTTAAAGACAATGACCAAAGCCGAACTTTTCTCAGAAATTCAGAAAAAATCATCCTTTTTATGTGTGGGTTTAGATGCAGATATCGAAAAAATTCCAAGTCATCTTAAGACAGAAAAAGACCCGATTTTCACTTTCTGCAAGGAGATAATAGAACAAACTTCGGATTTTGCAGTGGCTTTCAAACCCAATATTGCTTTTTTTGAAGCATTAGGCCCTCAAGGCTGGGAAACTCTTCAAAAAATCAACGAGCTCATACCTAAAAACATTTTTACGATTGCCGATGCAAAAAGAGGAGATATAGGAAATACTTCAATGCTATATGCTAGGGCGTTCTTTGAGAAAATGGATTTTGACTCAGTGACTGTAGCTCCATATATGGGAGTGGATAGTGTTACTCCTTTTTTAAATTTTGAAAATAAATGGGTTATTCTGCTCGCTTTAACTTCGAATTCTGGTTCTATGGATTTTCAATTGATAAAAGACCAAGACGGAAAGCCATTATACCAGTCTGTATTAGAGAAAAGTCAAAAATGGGGTAGCCCTGAAAACATGATGTATGTGGTTGGTGCAACTCGCGGAGAACTGATTGGAGAAGTTAGAAAAATGGTGCCGGAGCATTTTTTATTAGTTCCGGGAGTCGGAGCTCAAGGAGGGAGTTTAACGGATGTTGCTAGGTTTGGAATGAATTCAACCTGTGGACTATTAGTAAATTCTAGTCGAGGAATTATATATGCATCTGGTGGAAAAGATTTTGGCCGAGCTGCTAGGAAAGAAGCCTTAAATCTTCAGCAGGATATGGATGGTTTATTAGATAAATATTTGAGATAAATATTGATTTTAAATATTTCCTAAAGTCAGTTTAAACTGGCTTTTTTGTTTTTAAACTTTTTCTTACATTGAAGAATTCTTTAGGTAATATTTTTATGAATTTCAGAGAAGACTTTTTACAACTCGTCTGGAAGTTTCAATACTTTGACAAAAGAAACTTTCAAACATCAAATGGAGAGAATGTTCAGGTTATTCAAGTCGGTTTTCATAATCAAGGAGAAGGACCTGATTTTCTAGATTCAAAAATCATAGTTGACGGAGTAGATCTTTATGGCCATGTGGAGGTGCATAAGTTTGCATCTGATTGGAAATTACATGCCCATGGAGGTGACCCAGCATATAATTCTGTGATACTACATGTGGTTTGGGAAAATGATAAACCTGTATACAGAAATGATGGCACTTTGATGCCTACGGTGGAGTTGAAAGGAAAGATATTTTTGAATATCTGGAGAAATTATGAGAGACTTCTGGATTATAAATCTGATTTACCCTGCTTTCATGCTGTGAGCCAAGTTCCAGATATTATCAGGTTCTCGACTTTGGAAAAAGCGTTAGTCGAACGACTTCAAGAAAAATCTGAGCTGATTTTAGGATTACTAGAAAAAAGTAAAGGAGATTGGGAGGAGACTTGCTATCAATGGCTTTTTATCAGTTTTGGTTTTAAGACCAATGCCAATTCAATGGGAGAATTAGCAGTTAAAATCCCCTATAAAACACTTTTAAAACATCGGGATAAATTGCCGCTTTTGGAGTCATTTTTATTTGGCCAGTCCGGTTTATTACCCTCAGAATCTAAAGAACCATATGTCCAATATTTAATCAAGGAATATGAATTTTTCAGAAAGAAATATAATTGGGAAAACCAGATGATTCGTCAACAATGGTCATTTATGGGAGTAAGACCAAGTAATTTTCCAACACTTAGAATTGCTCAATTAGCATCAATTTTATCCAATGCTCCAAATTTACTCAGGGCGATAATGGAGGATTCAAGAGATTTTAAATCCTTCAAAAAGCTTTTGCAGATCCAGCCTAGTGACTATTGGCAGTTTCATTATTCCTTTGGGAAATCTTCCGATAGAAAAGTATCAAATGGAATTTCAGATACTGTTTTGCAACTCTTGATTATCAATTTCGTGATTCCAATTTGGTTTGCCTATGGTAGATATTTTCAACAATTGGAGTGGCAGGAAAGGTGCTTTGATTTACTTCAGGAAGTTGCAGCTGAAAAGAATCATATCATAAAAAAGTTTCAAAACGCAATTTGGATCCCGGCTAATTCTTTTGATTCTCAGGGTATGATAGGGCTGTATAAAAATTACTGTCAACCCAAAAAATGTCTACAATGCAAAGTTGCCCAAAGTCTGATTAAAAGAGAAAGTGAGTGAACTTTGCGTAAGCATATGATTTCCCGTACTTTTGCACTCCGAAAAGCATAAAAACATGGAAAAACCAGTAATTATTTTGGGAGCAAAAGGGATTGCTCATCCAGCTCTTGAAATATTTAACAGCAATGAAGTCATAGTCTACGGGTTTCTCGAAGAAGATGAGAGCATGCACGGAACTGAAATCAACACAGTTACAGTCTTGGGAAATCCTGAAGATGACGGTTTCCTGAAATTGATAGGACAGAAAGCAGAGGCATTTGTAGCTGTAGATGATGTCAAATACAGAAAATTTTTAGTGGAGTTATTAAATGAGCGAAGAAAAGTTCAGCCAATAAATGCCATTCACCAAACTGCATATGTTTCTTCAGATGCTGTGATTGGTCATGGTAATTTTATCAACGCAAAAGTAATGATCGGAACTGGAGCAGAAATTGGTCAACATTGCATAATACATTCAGGAGCGATTATAGATCATAAAGCAAAACTTGGGGATTTCGTCCAAGTAGGAGCAGGCTCCATTATCAATTCTGAAGTTAATATTGAAGAAGGAGCATTTATTGGCTCAGGAGTAACTATTGTTTCTGGAGTAAGTATTGGTAAAAATGCCAGGGTTGGTGCAGGTTCAGTAGTGATTTCATCGGTTGGAGCGAATGAAACTGTATTCGGTAATCCAGCTGCGAAAATTAAATCTTAAATTCTGTTCTGAATTTTATTATTTTCAAACTCTAATTTGTCCTGAAATTATCTGGATAGTATTTCTTAAAACCCCAAACACCCTGCCGAAACAGGGCTCTAGTTATGGAAAACAATAATTTTAACATTCTCCTGTATTACTGTTACGCAAGGATAGAAAATCCTGAAGAGTACAGAGAGCAACATCATCTCTTTTGCGTAGAGAATAACATCAGAGGTAGAATTATCATCTCTGATGAAGGCTTAAACGGTACTGTTTCAGGTCTTAAAGAAGACTGTCAAAAGTATATGAATTATATACATGCTGATTCAAGATTTGCAAAAACTGAGTTTAAAATTGACGAACATGACAAGCATGCCTTTACCAAAATTCATGTAAGATACAAACCTGAGATCGTTCACTCAGCTTTGAGGCATTTGGATCCGAATGTAAAAACCGGAAAGCACTTAGATCCTGTTGAATTTAAAAAATTAAAAGATCAGGAAGATGTTGTCATTCTTGATGTTCGATCAAATTACGAGCATGAATTAGGTAGATTTAAGAATGCTTTAACTTTGGATATTGATAACTTCCGTGATTTTCCTGAAAAGGTAAAAGAGTTGGAACACTTAAAAAACAAGAAAGTCTTGACTTATTGTACCGGTGGAATTAAATGCGAGAAAGCATCTGCTTTTTTGTTAGAGCAAGGATTTGAGGACGTGTATCAGCTTCATGGAGGTATTATTAAATATGGAATGGAAGCTGGAGGGGAAGATTTTGAAGGGAAGTGTTATGTTTTTGATAATAGAATAGCTGTGGATGTTAATAAAGTAAATCCGATGGTTATTTCTACTTGTCATGTTTGTGGAACTCATTCAGATAGAATGGTCAATTGTGCTAATCAATCTTGTAACGCACATATTCCTATGTGTGAGGAATGTGGCTGGAAAATGGAAGGTGCTTGTTCGATTGAATGCAAAGAAAATCCAGAAAAAAGACCTTATGATGGTACAGGTTATTATCAGAAAAACACCAATGGCTATAATCCATATAAAGGTTTGAAACGCTTTAAAATTAAAGATCAAATTACCCACTAATAATGTGAGACAAGTGATTCCTGAATCCGAACTTATTTTGAACGCTGACGGAAGCGTCTATCATCTACATTTGAAGCCAGAAAATCTGGCTTCTCTTGTTTTTACTGTAGGAGATCCTGACAGGGTTCAATTAGTTTCCCAATACTTTGATGAAATTGAATTCAAAACGCAAAAGAGAGAATTTGTAACTCATACCGGAAGAATTGGAGATACAAGGGTAACCGTAATGAGTACCGGGATGGGAACTGACAATATTGAGATTCTGATGACCGAGTTGGATGCCTTGGTAAATATAAATTTGGAATCCAGACAAGTTAATCCTACTCCGAAGTCCCTTCAAATTATAAGATTAGGCACATCAGGTGCCATGCAATCTGATATTCCAGTAGGTAGTCTTCTTGCTTCAACAAAAGCAATAGGATTGGATACACTGATGCAATTTTATCCGAATCTTTCGAATTCCCAAGATTGGGGGAATTCTATAAAGAAAGAACTCAACTTAGACTTTTATCCTTATCAGACCGAAGCAAGTCAAAAATTATTAAATAAACTTGATTCTAGTTTTCTCAAGGGAATTACGCTGACTTGTCCAGGTTTTTATGCGCCTCAGGGAAGAGCAGTTAGGGTAAAGCCAAAAATTGATAACATGCTTGAAAAACTTTCTTCTTTGGAAATTTCTCGAGAAAAACTTACCAACTTCGAAATGGAAACAGCAGGATATTATGCCCTAGGGGCATTGTTGGGCCATGAAGTTTTAAGTTTGAACGCGATAATTGCAAATAGAAATAAAAGTGAATTTGATAAAGAGCCTGAAAAAACTGTGGATTTATTAATCCGCACAGCGCTCAAGTTGTTTATAAAAAAATAATCACCCTTACGCTATATACCTTTTGAAAGAAGAAACCTCTTCCATTCTAAAGTCTTCCCATTCATTATAATCAATTGACATCATCAGCTGATTTATAAATTGATTGCATTCTTTTTTGCTGAGATAAATCCCAAATAATCCTTCGGACTTATTTACAAGAAAAGTTCGGTCGCTTTCAAATTGACTAATGATGTCATTCCAAGATCCAAGGATGAGTAATTCATCACGATTTTTTATGGTTTGGATTATTTTAAAATTGCCTTTTGGAGATGTGATTTTCATGGTTCAAAAAGTTGGTTTATATAGATTGATTGAGTCAAAGCTATATTAAAAAGTAGGGCAATTCAATACGTATTAATACCTATTTTATCCTTTGAAATACAAAAAAACGAATTTTTAGTTAATTATTTCGCGGTTCTTTTGAGCCCACAAAAGCAAGGAATTGTGTTTTTTTTCTAGGTTAAGCTTAGAAATCATATTACTTCTGTGTTTATCAACGGTTCTTTCTGCAATAAATAATTTCTCAGCTATATTTTTAGTAGAAAGACCTTCAGCTATCAGGCGAAGGATTTTTTTCTCAGATGGTGTAAGCTGGGTTTGATCAGAATTCAAATTATTGGATTCTTTGTTTTCAAAGATTTTTTCACTAAAAAAATTATTTCCTTTTAATACAGTTTCAATTGCTTTTGACAGTTCACCCAAAGCAAACTCTTTAAGGATATATCCAGATAAATTTAATTCTTTTGCTTGGTGGTATAGATAAAGCTCTTTATGTAAAGTAAGTAGAATTATCTTAGTTTGAATCTTTTGTTTTTTGCATTCGGCGGCTATTTCCAAACCAGTGAGATGAGGCATTTCTAAATCTAAAATTGCTAATTGTGGACGTAGATTAACTATATTATCCAGAGCTTCTTTCCCATCATGGGCTATTGCCAACACATCAATTTCATTTTCAATCAGAAAATCTTTTAATCCTTTCAATAAAAGAGGATGATCATCTGCAATGATTACGGTAGGTTTAGACATAAGTGATGAAAATTAAGCTTGTTCCGTTCCCTTTTTGACTAATTACTTTCATACTCCCTTCAATAGCAGAAATCCTTTCCTTTAATGTTTTGAGTCCTAGACTTTGAAAGTCATTTAATTTTTCAGAAAAGTCAAACCCTTTTCCATTGTCTTCAATTTTTAGCTCCACTCTTTGTCCAATTTTTTGGAATGTAACCCTTAATGCACTCGCTTCAGAATGTTTCAGCACATTATTAATTGATTCTTGAAGGATTCGATAAAGTTGTAATTCTGATTTCTTATCTATTATTCCTTTTAGGTCTTCTATCTCCGAGGAAACAAAAATGTCAGTTTCAGTATCGATTTGTTCCAATAAATGTTCAGCTGCTTTGCTTAAACCTAATTTTTCTAATTGCATTGGGTGCAGAGATCTTGCTATTGCCCGAAGTTCACTGATAGCAGTATCCAGCATTTCTCCAGCATCATTATCTTTGGTTAAGGCAACTTTGTTCTTGATCAAAAGTAAACTTTGACCCAATCCGTCATGTAAATCTTTGGAAATTCTGATTCGTTCGTCTTCTTGATTTTTTAACAATTCCTGCGAAAATTTAGATTGAAGCTCTTTTTGTTTCTTTTGATGCTGTAAATTTTTCCATAGAAATAAAGAAACACTGATGGCGATTAGAAAGAAAACCCCTATCCCAACTAAACGAAGTCGAGCTGTATTTGTGGTTTTAATAGACTCAATTTCACCCGTTTTTACCAAAAGTTCCCGCTCTTTTTTTTCTGTTTCATATAATGCCTGATAATACGAAAAGGTGGTCGCCCGGTTGGCAGTAAAAATTGAATCTTTATAAAAGTTTTGATCTTTTATTGCTTCAAGAGCTTTTTTTGGATTATTAAGCTTTGAATATGTTTCTGATAAAATTGAATAGGCTTTGATTAAATGATCCATATTTTTTGACTCAATAGCTGCTTCCAAAGATTCATTTGCTAATTGATTCGCAAGGGTCATATCACCCATACTTTTTGCCATCAAAGCTTTTGCATGTAAGAATGTTGGATTTGTATGCTCTATTTCAGGATTATTTTTGGCCAGTAACTCTGCTTCTTTGAAATATTTTCTTTGAAATTCTATCTGGCCTTGTTCTCCGTAATAGTTACTGAGTGAAAGCTTAATCATAGCCTCTACATAAAGATTTCTTTCTTCAAATGGTGTCAAAGAATTTGCCCTTTGAAGATATTTTAGTTGATCTTCGAAACGGCCTTGCTTTTGATAATCCTCGGCTTGATTGTAAAGCTGAATAGCAAGATTTTGATTATTTCCATCGACCTCATCTTTAGCAATAAGGATGTTTCTTATTTTCTCAGCCTCATTAAAAATTTCATATTTACTAAATAATATCGCCATTCCTCCATACACATAACCCACATATTCATCGTCGTCTAAAGATTCATAGATATTTAAGGCAGTTTGATAATCCTTCATGCTCCCAATCATATCCCCTATATAATCCTTACCCTGACCTCTAAAAAAGTATGTGTCTGCGATCAATACGGAATCTTTTGGCTCAAATATTTCAATTGCACGTGTATATTCCATGATTGCGGAATCAAATTGCTCAAGATTAAAATAAGCTCCGGCCATTTTTAAATGTAGCTCACCTCGAGTAGTGGTTTCAATCAATTTGTCCTCATGTGATAAGGTCTTTTGAAGCAATTTTTTCTTTTCAGTATATGAAAATATTTCAGAATTATTTCTTCTAAAAGCCTCGATAGCTCTTTTAGTCATTTCTTCAAAATTCCCTTCTTTTTCTGCTTGAAAAATAATTTCAAGTAAAAGAGAGTCTTGAAGACCGGCTGAATTGTCTAAATCTTCATATTGATTGATTAATTCTGAAAGTTTGGAATTTATTGCGGATTTAACTTGGGATAATGCACTGAAAAAAGGGTTTAGAAAGCAAATTAAAAAGCCAGTGAACAATAGAATTCGATTCATTTTGTAAGATACTTAATTCAACCAATTACTTTTTTTCGATTCATTTTTTGAACTCAAAATTTAGCTTTTTAATAAGATTTTAACCCCGTTCATAAAATAATTTGGGGACTCATCTAGAGATATGTCTAACCACCAAGCAATGGGTTATTTGAAAACAAACCACTAATAAATCCGGTATATAAATTTATAGGTTTAAAGTATAATTTTGATTATTAAGCCTTTATATTTTAATACTTACTTTTCTATCCATCCTAACCAACTTATCCTTGTGCGCGGCCTGATGCCTTCCTTTATTGTCATTTTACTTTGTATATTTTCCTTCGATTTATTTGCACAAGAAGTAAGACTACATGGTAAAGTTCATGATGCAGGGGATGATTCGGAATTGAAATTTACAAATGTTGCTTTACTCAGTACCGCAAATTTCAAAGAGAATCCAGAATTGGTACACTTTCATTTACCATCAGATTCGGTGGATTTAAAGAAAAAGGAGCGGAAAGAAGTAGGAGAGATGGCGGGGATGATATGGGAGATGATTTTTAGGATCGAATCTTTAACTTGGTGAATGACATTACTTGTTGAACAAATCAAATTGGCCTTGGAGGATAAAGCTATCCCGGAAAAAGCCGCTTTTTTTCCAAGGTTTTTCAAATCTGGACCCGGTGAATATGGAGAAGGAGATAAGTTTTTAGGAGTGAAAGTTCCTGATCAAAGGAAAATAGCAAAGTCAGTTTATCAAGAAATCAGCCTTAATGAAATAGAAATACTGATCACTGATTCTTTTCATGAAGTCAGGCTCACCGGAGTGTTGACTTTGGTTTATATGTATGAAAAATTAAAAACCGATGAGGAAAGAAAAATTCTGGTTGACTTTTATCTTGACCACCTCCATTGGGTAAACAATTGGGATTTAGTCGATACTTCCTGCCATCATATTTTGGGGCATTATTATCTAAATCGAGATAAATCTCTTTTTTACGAGCTCGCAGCAAAAGATCACCTTTGGACTCAGCGTGTGGCGATGGTTTCTACCTATTATTGGATCAAAAGGGGGAAGTATGAAGACGCTTTAAAATTAGCGAAGAAATTTTTAGATCATCCACATGACCTTATGCATAAAGCAGTGGGTTGGATGCTCCGTGAAATTGGGAATCAAGATTACGAGGTTGAATACGAGTTTTTGAAAAAGAATTATAAGCAAATGCCCAGAACCGCTTTGCGTTATGCGATTGAGAAGTTTGATGAAGAAGTCAGGCAGGATTTTTTGAAAGGAAGGGTTTAAAATCAGAAGTATCAAATCAGAAAATTAAAATTAGATCTTCATAAAAAGATAGCT
>NZ_JAHEBC010000133.1 GCF_024642405.1 Algoriphagus sp.
TCAGGAATCTGGACAAAACGCAAGATGTTGCTTTCTTTGAGATACGCGACGCATATCGTTTCAATGAAAGGGAAAACATTAAAACAGATGGTGCAAGCTTCAACTCAGGTCGCAATCCAAGTTATGGCGCCAGCCTGAATTATCATTTACCTGAAAATTTTACGGGTGATGCAAAAATTGAGATTAAAGATGCCAATGGTGAATTGGTGCGTAGCTTGCAAGCCAATAAAAAAGCAGGTGTCAACCGTGCCCAATGGGATTTACGTTATGAACCTACATTTCAGCCAAAACTACGCGTTTCCCCTCCGGGCAGACCTTGGGTACAGCTCAACGGAGAAGGATGGAGACCTTTGGTACAATGGGATTTAGACCTGATGGCTGGCCAATATGGACCAAGAGTTGTTCCAGGTGAATACATGGCAACTTTGATCTTGACAGATTCCACAGGAAATGAAGTAGCCCAGACCTCAGCCAATTTCACTGTATTGAAAGATCCCTATGCCGATGGAAGCATAGAAGACCTGCAAGCACAGGTCGCTTTCTCTTTACAACTGCGTGATGCAATGAATTTGGCAGTAAGCAATATCAATTCGGTGGAACTTCTGCGAAAGGAACTTGAAACAATTCTCGCAGAGGAATCAGATCGGGAAACGCAAATGGAAGCTCAAAGACTAAAAGTGGCTGCTGAAGAAGTAGCCTCTAAACTCTATGACATCCAATTAACAGGAGCACGTGAAGATGCATTTCGCTCACCCATCAAACTCTATGGTCGATTGAGCGCCTTGGCCAGTGATATCAATGCCAGTGGTATTGACTACCGTCCCACCGATCAGCAAGGGGAGGTTTATCAAGTGTTAGACGCACGTTTAAAAGTTGCTATTGAGCAATTCAATGACTTAATCAATAATGACATTCAGGAATTCAATAAAGCATTGGAACGCCAAAACAGACGAATTGAAATTGAGAAAATAGGAAGGGAATAGAGGTTGCAATTGAACTACCAGTAATCGAAAAAAATATTCATTAAGGTGTAATAATTTTCTGCACGAGCCACTAACCAAGAAAAGATTAGAAATTATGACACTTAAAGAAGCAATTAATTATTTCGAAAGTTTAAATTCAGCTACATCTCAAAAATCGAAAAGAGCTATTTTTCAAAAATTCATTCATCTATTGAAAAACTTGGAGAATAAAGATTTATCAACTTTGGAATTGAAGGTGGTCGAACAGACACTGGACGGTTTGGGGTTAGAAGCTGAAGGCCCTAAAAACAATAAATACTTCAAGAAGGCACTTGGCCATTTTCAAAAAAAGATGAAAGAACTTCTTTCTCTTACCCCTGAAGGGTATTACACAAATTTGGGAGTTGGATTGGGTGCTTCATTTGGAGTTCTTTTCGGGATTGTTGTGCTATCCAGTTTTGAGCGATCTATGGGAATCTCCTTTGGTATATCTATCGGAATGCTCATTGGAATTCTTGTCGGACGTAATTTAGATGCTCAAGCAAAGGCTTCAGGAAAGATGATTTAATTATCCAAGCGTAAGCTACTTTCTCGGCACTTTCAGAATCTTATTGGAACTAAACTTAACTACGATAGTCAAGGGAATCAAAATACCTTACTTTCCTAAACATTCAATTCCAAGCAAAAGAGTTAAAGCTATCTCCTTACCTTTAATATATCACATTAGAAGTGTGGATAAAAATGATTTAATAAGCTCACCAAATCAAAGGAATTGAAAAGACTATTTAGTTTTAAAAAACTTAAAGTCAAATTGGGGATTGAGCAATAAAAATTGTAAAATAAGTAGCAATTTTATGACGCGACTATGAGTTACAAAGTACATCGCCTTGAGGTCAAAAGTGACAATATGCAGGAAAAATTAGAACGGTTTTTAAATAATCTTAGTGGTGAAATTATTTCGATAATACCGAATGTAAAACCAACAATGATGTTTTTTGGTGGGTCAGCAAAAATCGACTATTTGTTAATTGTTGAAAAAACCAATTAATTCCTTTTCCTTTTCTAAACCTACTTAAGTTCCCCTTAGGGAATGGTTGTAATCCATCCCAAAAACTATAAGGCGGTTCAAATCCATCATATGACCGAATCAAAAATTCAAGGTTAATTATTAGTTAAATTCTCGAACTTGAAGTCTCAGACAAATCCAATACACGCATATGCTAATAATACCTGATGATAATATCCCAGGACTTCTGGATTACAAAAAGTTGATTGAATCCCTTCGAGATATTTTTCAGTCTGATTTTACCATGCCATTACGGCATCACCATTTTTATAAAACGAAAGAAGGAGACGACAATACCTTGATCTTGATGCCGGTTTGGAATAGCGAGTACATGGGCTTGAAGCAGGTAACTGTGGCGCCGGCAAATGCAAACGTTAATAAACCCACTATTCATGCACAATACATTTTGAGTGATGCTAAAACAGGGAAACCTTTAGCTTACATGAATGCTACTGAACTTACAGCCAGAAGAACAGCTTGTACTTCTGCTTTAGCCGCCTCTTACCTTTGCCGGGAGGATGCAGAAAATCTACTGATTGTAGGAGGAGGTAAAGTCGCACAACATTTAGCTCAGGCTCACTTAGCTGTTCGGAACTTTAAAACCGTAAGTGTTTGGATGCGAAATCCATCCAAATTAGATGAATTTGTTTATAATTTGAATGAACAAGGGATTCCTGCTGAAGCTGTCACTGATTTAGAAGAAACAGCCAGAAATGCAGATCTTATTTCCTGTGCTACCCCTTCTAAAACGCCTCTTATTAAAGGGGAATGGCTAAAACCCGGAACACATTTAGATTTGATGGGATCCTATAAGCCGGACACCCGAGAAACCGACGATGCAGCTATTCTTAAGAGCTCTATCTTCGTTGATTCCCGTGCGGGAGCTTTGCATGAGTCAGGCGAACTTGCACTTCCAATCGCTGATGGGATCATTGCAGAAAATGATGTGAAAGCAGATATCGTGGAACTGATTAAAGGCATTCATCCTGGTAGAACCTCAAACGAAGAAATAACGCTTTTCAAATCTGTCGGATTGGCTATTGAAGATCTTGCAGCTGCGCTGCTGGTTTATAAAAGTTATACTGTTAATTAGGTATTTCCCGAGGTAGATTTTTAGAACTTGCCTAAAACCCTTGACCTATAAAATGGTTTGATTTAAAATATTCCCACTATGGAAGAGAGACATTTCTTGTTCTGTTTGTGGATTTAAAATAGCTGAGGATTGCATGGTGTTTTGTCCCAAATTCAAAACGACAGTTACAAAAGAGTAATGGGGTTTCTCCAGCCAACTGAACATATATATTTTATCTCCAATTAATTTACTTTGATAAGGTAAGCCACCTCTCGTCACTCCTTTAAAGTCGCCTCCCAACCATTCATAGGTCAGTTGACCTTCATTAAAATCAATTTTTACTGTTCCAAGATCAGGATAATTATAGGTGACAGAATTTCCATCAAGTGTTTGTGAATTGGTCATGGCTATTGGGTTTAATGTGAAAAAAAATTAATAAAAAGGTAGATTTATAATAGCGGCAATCTCTGATCAAAATAATCGATTAATTCAATCTAATCAATTATCCCCATATTCTGAAACAATGTGATTTATGTACTCTGAATTACTGCCCATTGCTTGCTTACACTGCTTTCTAATTGATAATCAATCCCAAAAGGAAACAAATCCATCCAACTTGCAAGGATTATGGCTTTTTGCTTTAAATTAAGACCAAGAAAAACCACCTCCTATGAAAAAAATTCTTCTTGGCCTTCTCCTCGTAGTCATTGCAATAATTGCGATTCTATTGATTAATACTTTTCGGCTTAGCTCCAAACAAGTCGAAGCAGAACCCATAGAAAAAGTCACTTTCTCCGATCAGGTTTACCAAAACCTTTCCAAAGCCATCACCTTCCGGACCATTTCAGTCAATGAGGATGCCATACCTGACTCAGCGGCTTTCTTTGGCTTTCATCGCTTTTTGGAAGAAACTTTTCCTTTGACTCATGCAAATCTTTCTTTGGAGAAAATCAATACCTATAGCTTGCTTTACAAGTGGGAAGGTTCGGACCCATCCAAAAAGCCTCTTATCATGATGTCCCATCAAGATGTAGTTCCAGTTGATCAACCAACTTTAGGAAACTGGGAGGCAGCACCTTTTGAAGGAAAAATCACTGATACGCATATCATCGGCCGCGGAACCATGGATGATAAAGGGACTTTAATAGCCGTTCTGGAAGCAGTAGAAAAACTACTATCCGAAAACTATGTTCCTACAAGAACCCTCTATATTGCTTCTGGTCATGACGAAGAAGTGGGTGGTGGAAAAGGTGCTGCTGAGATTGCAAAATACCTTAAAAATCAAGGCGTTCAAGCAGCCATGGCAATTGATGAAGGAGGATATATTGCTGAAGGCATGGTTCCAGGTGTAACAGCCCCAGTAGCCATGGTCAACTTGGCTGAAAAAGGATTTGCTTCCTTTCGATTAATCGTGGAGACCAATGGGGGACACAGCTCTGCTCCCCCTCGAGAAAACACCATCGGTATGCTTGCCCAGGCAATTGTAGACTTGGAAAACAACCAATTGCCATACAAACTGGTCAAACCAATTGATTCCCAGTTGGAGTATATGGGACCTGAACTTCCTTTTATGACCCGTTTGGCATTTGCCAATCCTTGGCTTTTCAAACAGAAAATCTTGGAAGGCTTAAATGCTCATACAACCACTGCCCCTACCATTATTGGAGGCGGAGTGAAAAACAACGTGATTCCTACAGTTGCCGAAGCCACGATAAATTTCCGGATACTTCCTGGCGAAACCATTGAATCGGTTCAGGCGCATATTGAAAGCACCATTTCCGATAAGATTCGAGTTGAGACAGTGGGCTTCTTAACCAATCCTTCTCCAGTATCCAAAGTAGATTCGGATTCTTATAGGATTCTAGAAAAAACAATTCGAGGACTATATCCTGAGGCGGCAGTGGTACCCGGGTTGATCGGAGGTGGTACTGATGCCAGATACTTTTATGATATCGCAGAGGATGTCTATCGCTTCTATCCCATGCGCCTCAATTCCGAATCCATGGCCCGATTCCATGGGATCGATGAAAAAATCAGTAAAGAGAACTATCAGGAAATCCTGCAATTCAGTTATCAGCTGATTAAGAACTTCAATTAAATAAAGAGATTTTCTCTCCAATTGTAAGCCCGATCTTGTTTGATTGGGCTTTATTGTGTAAAACCTGCTCATTCTAAGATTAGCGTTTATTGTTGATATTAAGTAAATTATTATTCGGCACGAGCCAAAAGCGAGTCCTGTCAGATCAAATATTACCGCAAAGAGATTTGGTTTTTATCAAAACTCAAAGCAAGGAAAAACTTTTTATTTTTTTCAGTAAACCCATACCTCCTAAAAACCATGAAAAGCCCAGCTAAAATTTTCATCTTCTTAATAGTTTGTCTCTCCTGTAAAAACGAAACTCAGCCAGTAAAAGGCACGACAGAGCATATCTCTGCCGTGACCAAAGAAGTTAATGATGTGGCTTTAGTAAATGCCAAAACTGATTCTAAAAATTGGTTGAGTTATGGACAAAATTATTCCGAAGATCGCTTCAGTCAACTGGCGGAAATTACTACCGAAAATGTAGGGACACTTGGCCTAAAGTGGTCATACGATTTAAACTCCACTCGAGGTGTAGAAGCCACACCAGTGGTAGTTGACGGAATAATGTACGTCACCGCACCATGGAGTATTGTCCATGCGATTGATACCAGAACAGGAAAACAACTCTGGACCTATGACCCAAAAGTACCTCGAGAAACTGGCGTTAAAGCATGTTGCGATGTAGTAAATCGAGGAGTGGCACTTTACCAAGGCAAAGTTTACCTTGCCTCGCTGGATGGACGTCTGATTTCAATTGATGCTGCATCAGGAACAAAGATTTGGGAACAGGTGACCTTGGACAGGACTAAGAATTATACCATTACTGGAGCTCCACGAGTATTCAATGGAAAAGTAATTATTGGAAATGGAGGAGCAGAATATGGCGTCAGGGGCTATATCACTGCCTATGATGCCGAAACCGGGGAACAAGCTTGGAGATGGTACGCGGTGCCAGGAAATCCGGATCAACCCTTTGAACAACCTGAATTAGAAATGGCAGCTAAGACCTGGGATCCGAGTGGAAAATATTGGGAACTTGGAGGTGGTGGCACCATGTGGGATGCTATGGCTTATGACCCCGAACTTAATTTGATGTACGTAGGCGTTGGAAATGGCTCACCTTGGAACAGAAGACTTCGCTCGCCGGGAGGTGGAGATAATCTATTTCTGTCTTCTATAGTCGCTTTAGATCCAGACAATGGAAGTTATAAGTGGCATTATCAAGGAACACCCGGTGATCATTGGGATTATACTGCAACCCAACCCCTGATTTTAGCTGATCTGGAAATTCAGGGCGCAAAGAGAAAGGTGATTATGCAAGCTCCAAAAAATGGATTTTTCTTCGTGATCGACCGAACGAATGGGGAGTTTATTTCTGCACAGAATTTTGTAGATGTCAACTGGGCAAGCGGATATGATGAAAAAGGGAGGCCTATGGAAATCTCAGCTGCTGAATATAAAAGCGGATCTTACGAGGCTATTCCGGGGCCAAATGGAGCACATAATTGGCATCCGATGTCTTATAATCCAAACACTGGGTTGGTTTACATTCCCGCCCAAGGAATCCCATTGGTGTTTGAAGATGACCCAAATTGGAAGGCCAATTCAACTGAGTCAGGAGCTTTTGCCTCTGGGACAGGCTGGAATACTGGAGTATTAGCCTCTTCAGTCCCTAAAAAATCAGCAACCTTCGGTCATTTATTAGCATGGGATCCTGTTAAGAAAGTAGCCGCATGGAAAGTAGAGCATGCCAGTCCTTGGAATGGAGGGACTTTAAGTACTGCAGGAAATCTGGTTTTTCAAGGAACTGCAGAAGGTAGATTTGTCGCTTACGATGCCCGAACCGGTGAGAAATTATGGGAAGTTCAGGTCGGTACAGGAGTCATAGCTGCTCCGATCACCTATGAAGTAGATGGGCAGCAGTTTGTAAGTATAGCTGCTGGTTGGGGAGGAAGTCATGGCATGTCCACGAACTATAGCGAATACCAAAATCAGGGAAGGGTGTACACCTTTGCCCTCAATGAGAAAGCTCCTATGCCTGAGCTTGAATTAAGAGAAGCCTCATCTATCCTGAGTGGCGTAACCTATGACCCCCAAGATATTGGACTGGGAACGAAGCTCTATATTACGCATTGTGTGATTTGTCATGGAATCCCTGTACTTGGTAAGGGAGGAAACATCCCAAATCTTGGATTTTCCACAAAAGAGAAAATTGAAAATTTAGAAACCTATGTATTGACTGACGCATTGAAGGAATTAGGGATGCCCAATTTTTCAGGAAAATTGACAGAAAGCGAGGTGGTAAAAATACAAGCCTTTATTCAGGGAACAGCGGATGCAGTCAAAGCACAAATGCAGGCTACGAATTAAAAGGTTGTAGAAAACTTGACAATAACCAAAAATTGAATTTCAATTTGATATACATTTAATTAAAATTCTTTTATCTGAAAATAGTATATTATTGTTCGGGAAATTAGCCAATCAGCAGCATAAATATTTATATTTCAGAGACTTCCCTAATTCTGGGAATACATTGAAAATTAGGCCATACCCTTACTTTAAAGCCAATGAAAAAAAATTATTTTTTGGTGACCAGTCTAGTTTTGCTTTCCCTATCCATCATTGGCTTCTCAGACAATCTTTTTACCAATATTGGCCAAAAAAGTAACAGTGATCCAAAATACATTATTCATGGTTTATTTTGGTTTGCATGGTTTATCATCCTTCTTATTCAGTCAAATTTCATTCGAAAAGGAAATTTCAAAGCCCATAGAAAACTGGGGATGCTTGGAATGGTAGCTGCAATTGGAGTTACCCTTAGTACTTTATATATTTTTATTAAAATTTACAATGGCTGGGACAACATGTCAGAGTTTGTCAAGGCAAGTCGGTTTTTTCTACCCTCCTTTTCCATTATGGTCCTCTTGGGTTACCTAAATCGCAGCAATACAGTTAAGCATAAGCGTTATATGTATTTGGGTACTTTATTTCCTCTGATCCCAATTTTAGACCGAGCCAGCGGTAGGATTCAATTCGGTTTGGATCTTGTTAATCAAGATTTAATCATCCTATTAATTTGGAATACCTTATTTATTTCCTTTTTCATCTACGATTGGATTACTCTTCGTAAAATCCACCCGATTACTTATTTAAGTTTTCTTTGGTTCTACCTGGTATGGGTAATTTCTGTTTATAGTTAATGGCTAAAAATCTATTTTTATAGGAACCAAAGGGTTATATTAAAAGTAGTCTAAAGTTTCTAACTCTGGATTTCATCAAATCCTACTCTAATGTCAAAATTTTTAATTTTTATACTCTTTGCTTTTTTTCTGATTTCTTCTTGCCAACAGCCAGCCAGAAATGCCTTCAGCCCAGAACTAAACGTCCCAGGTGAAGTATTAAAGTTGGGTGAAAATACTTATAAAACGGTTTGCGCTGCCTGCCATACTGAAGCTAACGTAAATCTGGCTCCTGCAAAAAGCCTCTTGGAAGGAATGTCTCCCCATGCAATCTTGGCTGCGTTGAATATTGGCAAAATGAGGGTACAAGCAGAGCAATTGAGCACAGAGGAGCGAGAAGCTGTCGCCCAATACATTACCAATCAAAAACTCGTAACAGTGGAAATTCCAGAATCTGCATATACTTCTTTCGAAATTACGGAGGAGGATATCTTAGCCGAATCCAACTATTCGGGTTGGGGTGGCGATATGGAAGGCACAGGTTTTCGTTCACTTGCTCAAGCTGGAATCACTCCCGAAAACGTTTCATCTTTGGAGCTTGAATGGAGTTTTGCGTTCCCCTATGCTACCATCTCAAGAAGCAAACCAGCCATTATAGGAGATTGGATGATTGTTGGGAGTCAGTTTGGAGAATTGTATGCTTTAAATCGTCATACTGGTCAAATCGGATGGATGTTTCAGGCTGATGCTCAATTACGAGGAGCAATATCTTACATTTCCAAAGAAGATAATCTTACCGCTTATTTTGCTGACTATGCTACCAACGTTTATTCCATAGATATCCGTACCGGTGAATTAAATTGGAAAAAAAGAGCTGGACATCACCCACTATCTTCTGTTACAGGCTCCGTAGTCGTTTATGAAGACATCGTTTACGTACCTATTTCTTCCTTTGAAGTAGTTTCTTCCCAAGATCCAAATTATGAATGCTGCACTTCTTCCGGTGGAGTAACTGCCATGGACGCAAAAACTGGAGAGGAAATCTGGAAGCATAAGGTTATAGCAGAAGATGTTGAAATTACCGGTACAAAAGATAATGGAGGCTCAATTTATGGCCCCTCAGGCGCGCCCGTTTGGGCAAGCCCAACTGTGGATATAAAAAGAGGATTGCTATATATTGGATCGGGTGAAAATTATACATATCCACCAACCAATACCAGTGACGCGATTCAGGCATTGGATCTGAAAACAGGAAAATTAATTTGGAATTGGCAGGCTACTAAAAATGATACTTGGAACTTGGCTTGCCCCGGAAGTTCAAATTGCCCAACTCCAACTGGACCTGATGTAGACTTTGGTATGGCGCCTATTCTTGTATATGATAAAATCAATGAAAGAGATATGCTGGTTGTAGGACAAAAATCAGGTGTAGTCCATGCCTTGCTACCTGAAACGGGCGAAGTGATTTGGCAAAGCCGGATCGGAAAAGGCGGCGCATTAGGTGGTATTCACTGGGGATTGGCAACCGACGGAGAGCTAGTCTACGCTGCAAATTCAGACAATGTCTATGCTTTAGATCCTAGTGACGAGACAATTGCTCCTTCACCAGGAATCTATGCTCTAAGTTTGCAAAGCGGAGAAAAAGTATGGAGTGTTTCCCCTCCACCTTGTGACTCAAAAACACGAGAAGTCTGTCAGCAATCAAATTCCTCCGCACCAACTGTCACTCCAGGAG
>NZ_JAHEBC010000457.1 GCF_024642405.1 Algoriphagus sp.
CTATTCAGTAAATATGAGAATAATGATCATTCACAAGTGGTAAAGCAAGCTTTGAAGGAAGGATTAGAGTTTGTTTACGACAAATAATTAATCTATTAATTTACTTAGCCAGTGTGACTTATACGGACCTATCTAGCACTCTATTTTTTATCGCCTTTTCTAACACTTAGTTCAATCTAGTTCTTTCCAATAAAGTCAATTTCAACTACATCCACCTACACCGGTTTGTCAAGGAAGTAAACCTTTGAGTTTTTAAAACCCCGAAGGTTTTTTGTTTTTTAACCCATAACACATAATTAAGGATAGGTTGGGGGAATTACAAATCATTCCCAGTCCAAAGGAGGATTTGACTACGCTCAGGCGGGGCTTTCTTGATGTATGAAGGGTGTCACCCTGAGCGTCCGTGATAACCATCGTGATCGAAGGGTCTTTCAGCAGTTTTTTTAGAAAATGATTTTTCATCAATTACTTTTCGACAATGGACTGGAGGCATAGAACGACTTTTTTAACCCATTTCAAATGGGTAAGGATATGAGGGTGGAATTACAAATCCCACCCAGTCCAAGGAACGATTTGACTACGCTCAGGCGGGGTCTAGATTTTTAGGTTTGCAAGATTAGTTGGAGGAAAGTCCGAAATTGAAAGTCTGAAATATAAAGTGAAAAGTCCGAAAGGTTCATGGTTGGACTAAAAAGGTTTAAGCTCTAAGTAAAAAGGTGCAAGCTTGGAGTAAAATGGTGAAACCTTGGAGAAAATAAGTCCGAGCTTGGAGCAAAAAGGTGAAAGCTCAAAACAAAAAGGTAAAAGCTTGGAGTTAATTAGTTCGTCCATGGAGATAATTGGTGCATAGACAGAGTAAATAGGTTCGAGATCGGAGCAAAAAGGCTCAATCATGGACCTTTGAGGTGGGGGAGGCTACTACCCAAGTGGGGAGGAAAGACATAGACAATGGTGAGAAAAGTCTGGAAGCTAAAGTCAAAAATTAGGAGATCGTGACTCGCAAAGCTATGTTAACCCAATACAGGCAGAGCTCTAGAAAAGGTGTTTTTATTTATTACCTGGAGTGGAAATATCCACAACATTTTTCCAGGTCCCGTCAGATTGTTTTCGCCAGATGCTTACCGCTTGATTGTATTGTGTCATTGTGTTTCCGCTAGAGTCAGTATATGACACCTGCGAATCTTCCAATAAATACGCCATATCTCCACTTTCGGAAACTTGAACGGATATAGGTTGCCAGCTAATTTTAAATCCCGGGATTTTATAACTTTGTTCCACCATCTGCCTGATTTCATTTTTTCCGTTTAGCGTTCCTTCACCAGCAGATATCAGTATGGCATCCTCAGCCCAATAATTTAAGGTCTTTTCGATGTCTCCCGACGAAGCAATATCAGACCATTCTTTGCTGATTTGCATTACTTTTTCCCCTTCAGCTTTCGTATCAATCTTCTGTTGATTGCAGCTAAATAGGCTGAATACAAAAACAATTGCAATACAATTTTTCATTTTTAGCGCTGTTTTAATGTTTCACAATGTCAATTCAATTTGTGCGTATTGCTTGTGGTTGGGAAAAAAACTTTTAGGAATAGAAAAGGGAATGGTGATTTTGAAAGCCATAGACTTTGTCAAACTCATGCTAAAATTTACTGAAAAAACTTTGATAAAAATATAATTCTGAGGAGTAGAGATTGGAAATTGAAAGTAGGAGGAAGCAAGCTCGTCTGTAGTAGGTAGATAGAGGTTAGGATCTAGATTTCTGATTTTACTTTTTCGTCCGCAAGCGAGCAAAATTTCTTCAAGTCGGACAAGCTGTAGCTTCAAAAAGCTTCCTTATTTTAAAATTGGACCGTTTTTTCTCGCTGGCACTTTCTATGCAACTTTTTCTATGTACTAAGCATCTTCTTTGATAGAAAGCTAAACCAACATTCTTTTATTCTCCAAAGCATTCCTTCTACCTGACGCCTTTGCACCATGATTATAAACTATTTTAAAATTGCCTTAAGAGGTTTTGCCAAGCATAAACTTACCTTTTTTATTAATCTCTTTGGCCTCTCTCTAGGGCTTTGGGCAGCGATTCTGATCGGCCTTTGGGTGAATTCGGAGTTGAAAGTCAATCGGGAATTTGCTGACATCGATCAGATTTACCGAATTATGGAGCATCAGCAATATGGTACTGATATTTTTACCACCAACTCCACTCCAGGGGTCTTAGCAGAAAGTATGAAAGAGACGCTTTCTGAAGTGGAATTTGCATCCACCTACACCTGGAATCAGACGCAATTATTTATCCAGAAAGATAAAAGGATTAAGCTTTCAGGGATTTATGCCATGCCTGACTTTCTTCAGATTTATCAGTTTGAGGTAGTGCAAGGGGATCTGAACAGAATGCTTACCGAAAACAACCATGTGGTGCTTACTGAAAAGGGAGCGATTTCCTTATTCGGAAGAACAGATGTGGTAGGTGAGGGAGTGGAAATCAGGCAAGGAACGGATTCAAAAAACTTTATTGTTCAGGGGGTTTTGAAGGATTTGAATGAAAGTAATTCCTTAAAATTCGAATATCTCTTGCCCTACCAGCTGTTTTTTCAGGAAAATGATTGGCTGGCAGATTGGGGAAACAATGGTCCCAGCACGGTTATCAAACTGAGAAAAGGGACCGATGCAGAAGCATTTTCAGCTGGAATCGAAAAATATATTCAAGAACGAAATGAAGGTTCAAATATC
>NZ_JAHEBC010000458.1 GCF_024642405.1 Algoriphagus sp.
GCTGTAAGGACTTCCATCTACAATACTTTTGAATTCATTCTTCAGAAGAATAGAATCATTGAGGTTCAATAATCCCTCACTTTCCTGCTTGTAAAGCTCGATCATCACTGGTACTTTCATCGTACTTGCAGCATGAAATTCCTCTTCTGAATTTATCAACAAGCTGTCATTTGGATCATCCAGACTATAAAAAGCTACAGCTATATCTCCTTGAATCGCATCAATCTGGGACAAGACTACCTTTCTTAAGTCTTCTTTTTTGGTTGATTTCTCCTGGCATGAGAAAGTAAAAAATACTAATAAAAAGGATAGTTTGGTTAGTGTGGAATTCATAAAATATATTTCTACGATTGTGTTTAAGAATAATATTCTAAGTTATAAAATTCTCTGAGGGACTACCTTTAGAAAACTGTTTTTTAGGACTTAAAGAATATCATAAACTCTCATAGTTTTGAAAAATCAAAGCAGTCAATTGATTTCAGTTCTGGTTAGACTTTTGACTTCATTTGTGAGGATCAACAAAAGACACCAAACAGCTATTATTTAACTTAACTCATTCCTGGTGCACTCTTGAATACCTTTTATTCTTTCATTGCGAACCACGGTAGATAGATCAAAACCAATTGGATGGCTATTCTCACCAAGGCTACAGTCTTAGTTCCTATAGCTGGATTTTCTTTGAGTGCATCTAAGATGTGGATTGGTAGAAAAATAATCATCAATATGAAAATACCGAAAAGGGCTTTCTTTCTCAAGGAGGGAATAAATACCCCGATTCCCAAAAGTATTTCAACTATTCCAGCCAGATGGTTTATTATGGGTTTTGGAAAATAATCAGGTATAAGGGGAAAGTAAAATTCAGGGTTCATGAAATGTGCAATCCCAGAAAGCAGTAAAAGCAGTGCCAGTATTATCCCGATTATTTTTTTAACTATTTTCATTCAATTAATTTTTCTACAAGAAGCTAATAAAACACTATTTCCAACTAAAAGAAGATTATTTTCAGATTGATTTAGTATTGATTTAACTTCAATTTGAAGAACTCCAATAATCTCCAAAGCTTTTAAGATAACTTATATACTACAGCCGAGCTTAATTTTAGAGGTTCTATCCGTCGTTTTTATTTCGAAGTTCAAATTTTATTTTTCTTACGCCATGGTCAGTGTCCCATTGCATTACTTCCCTAAAACCAAATTTCCGATAAAGTTCTTTAGCGGGACCATTTTCTAATCCTGTTTCAACTGTAAATAATTTTGACTCAAAGGTCTCGAAAACGAATTCAATTAATGAACTGGCTATTCCTTGTCGAAAGAAATTTGGTTCTACTACCAAACTGTTGATATGTGTATAATCCTTATAATGACTGATTTCAACTACTCCAGAAAGTTCTTCATTTTTTAAATAGCCGAAAAATAATGTTTTGCTATTTATGAAATTATCAATTGGCCTCTTTAAAGGTGGAAAATCTACCGCTTTTAATAATTTCGCCTCAACTTTATATGATGATTGAAAAACTGAATATATTTTCTTAGCTATTTCCAGATCACTATTTTCAAGTCTTTTTATCATTGTTTATGCGGCAATCTTCTAAGTTCTTTAAGGTTCAAATTTTCAGCTGACTAAAACCTAATAACTCCAATTTTATCTGTCATCATTTCTGTAAACCAAAGGTTGCCATCATAATCCATTTTGATTCGATGCAGCATAGGTTTTCTACTCGATAAAACATGGGTGGTGAAAGGAACTTCTGTAAGTGAAAAACCTATAATTTCTCTAATTGATTTATCTAGTTTTAGAAGGTAACTGTAACATTCAGCGCTTGGATTATAGACTTGTACCCAAAGATTTTTTTCTTTGTCAAATGTGAGAGATCCAAGGATATCATTCTCTTGAAGCTTGGGGACTGGATATTCAGATATTTTGCCATGCTTATCTATCCTTCCAATTTTAACTCCTGACTCCTGAGTGAACCACATCGATTCCGATTCCAAATCTGGATCAGGAATAATACCAATTGGTCGACTATTTCCAGTTGGAATATTAAATTCTTTAACTTTTCCTTTCTCATTTACATTGAGAATGGCATTGCCAAGTAATTCAGTCCCCCATACTTCAGTATTGCTTCCTGCAGAAAGGAAAATTGGTAAAGAGGCTAAGTTTTCTAATTGAAAATGCTCAATGGAGAAATCTTCGAGACTGAATTTACCTATCGTACTGGTGCGTTTTCCTGTGAACCAAATAGATTTACCATCAGCATCTAAACAAATGCCATGTGGAGCTGGGTTTATTTTCTTTTCTGAACCCTTGATTTCCATTGATACATCAACTGATTTATCAATTGCGCCATCATCTTTTAATCGAACGATCTGCCCATGAAATTCCAGTGATACCCAAACCTTTCCTTCCTTGTCTAATAAAATTCCATGTGGGCCGCTGCCTTGAGGCATTTCGAAATACGCTAGAATATTACCATCATAATCCAATTTGGCAACATAATGCATGTTTTGGCCAGTGACGTAAATGAATTTTTCATCAATCACTAATTCGTGTGTTGAACCTTTTTGATCACTTGGCCAATTTAAAGGATACTCCGTAATATTGCCTAAGGTTGTTTTTTTGGTGTCAGCTTCGGATTTCATGGGAGTAAAATTTATGTAAGATTCCTTTAAATATTGTCAAGAAGGTATCACAATGATCACTTTTTAAAGCCTTTAGTCCATTGT
>NZ_JAHEBC010000459.1 GCF_024642405.1 Algoriphagus sp.
ACTGATTCTTGAAAGTTGTCTAGGTTCGAAATATTTATTTCTTTCCTCCTTCGGCAGCTGAGGATTAATCCAATCTACTTTTTTATATACTTTACAGGAAAAACAAGAGAATAAAATTCATAAGGTTATTAAATTCTTCATTATTGTTAAATTAATAGTTTCAAAACCTTTTTTAACTATGCTTCTCAAAACCAATGTTTTACCTTTCCAAAGCAACAAACTTAATTTGCATTATCCTCCATATACAATATAATAGTTTCTTATTTTCTCATTAAACGATTAAAATTCTTATTAGAAAATACTAATCCAAAAAATTTAAATTTGATGACGATTATTTGTAAATTAAGTGTTGCTACATAGTTATTTTTTTTCATAATTATAAAATACTTTAATAAAAATTTTTTATAACTTAACAACATTAAATTACCTCAAATGACCATTAAGAAGTTAAACATTCTGGTTTTACTGCCGCTTATTGCCTTTTTATTTTCTTGCCAAGAAAAAAATCAGGTTGGTAATTCCTTGAATGGGATTGATCAAGTCAGCTACAATTTTCATGTTAGGCCCATTCTTTCTGACAAGTGTTTTGCCTGTCATGGACCAGATGCCAATAAAAGGGAAGCTGATTTAAGGTTGGATACAGAAGAAGGAGCTTTCAGAGCGTTAAAAGAAAGTCCAGGAAAATTTGCACTTGTATCAGGTAGTCTAGAAGAGTCTGAAGTATACCATCGAATTATATCCGAAGACCCTGGAGAACTTATGCCTCCCCCTGAGTCAAATTTGTCTCTTTCAGAGAATGAAATTGAATTGATTAAAGAATGGATTAAACAAGGGGCAGAATATGAACCCCATTGGGCATTTACAAGAGCTGAAAAGCCTAATCTTCCATCAAAAAATGATTGGTCAAAAAATGAAATCGATCTTTTTGTTTATCAAAAAATGAAATCGAATGGATTGGAGCCCAATCCAATGGCGAAACCTCACGAATTAATCAAAAGAGCTAGTCTTGATTTGACTGGCCTACCACCAAGTCCTGAAATAATAGATCGATTTGGGAATTTTAATGGAGAAAATACATACGAGGATTTATTAGATGGTCTATTGGCCAATCAGGCTTTTGGGGAAAAATTAGCTGTTCTATGGATGGATATTTCCAGATATTCAGATAGTTATGGTTACCAAGATGACAATATTCGTAGCCAATGGCCCTATAGAGATTGGGTGATTCATGCTTTTAATGAAAACATGCCTTATGATCAATTTGTGACTTGGCAACTTGCCGGTGATTTATTACCTAATGCTACAAAAGAACAAATCCTGGCAACAGCATTTAACAGAAATCATAAATACACTGAGGAAGGTGGAGTTATTGATGAAGAGTATAGAATAGAGTATGTTTTAGATAAAACGAACACCTTTAGTAAGGGATTATTGGGAATAACAATGGAATGTGCCCAATGTCATGATCACAAATACGACCCGTTTTCACAGAAAGAGTATTATGAGCTTTTTGCCTTTTTCAACAATACCCCCGAGAAGGGTTTTGAAGGAGATGTCTCAATATCCAAACCTGCAAAAACGCCCGTATTATGGGTTGATCAACAAGATCTTTCAGGCATTATGAGTTTCATAAATTACCAAGATACTTCCAAATTGAGTGTCTCAGTTATGGGTGAACTTGAGGGAGAAGATAAAAGAACTACTTATATTCTTGACAGAGGAGTATATGATGCGCCGTCTATACCTGTTTCTGCATCCACCCCATCTTCTATTTTAGAATTCCCGAAAGACTTGGAAGCTGATAGGCTAGGTTTGGCGAAATGGGCTACAGACAGGGAAAACCCTTTAACAGCTAGAGTTTTTGTAAACTTAATCTGGCAAGAAATTTTCGGGACTGGGATTGTAAAATCTGCCGGAGATTTTGGAATGCAAGGTGATTTGCCAAGTCATCCCGAACTTCTTAATTGGCTTGCGGTTGATTTTATGGAAAATGGATGGGATATTAAAAGACTTCTTAAACAAATTCTAAGTTCTTCAACCTATCAGCAATCTGCAGAAATAACAAAAGATCATTTAAAAAAAGATCCTGAGAATATTTATTTAGCAAGAGCTCCAAGATTAAGATTATCCGCTGAGAATATTCAGGATTTAGTGCTTGCTAGTAGCGGACTATTACAGCAAGAGCTTGGAGGACCTAGTGTGAAGCCATATCAACCTGAAGGAGTTTGGGAGGCTGCAACATCAGGTAGAGGAGTTTTGGCAACTTATATACAGGATACCGGAAAAAGTCTTTATAGAAGAGGTCTCTATAACTTTATAAAATTAACTGTTCCGCCACCAAAGGCTATCATTTTTGATTCAAGTAACAGAGACCAATGTGAAGTGGGTCGAGGAAGAACCAATACTCCCCTACAAGCATTGGTGATGTTAAATGATCCAATGATTTTGGAAGCATCAAGAGTTTTGGCAATGAATCTTGCCACTAATTATCAAGACAATTCAGAAGCATTGGAAATGGCTTTTAAGAGAATACTTTGTAGAGGAATGAAGTCAGAGGAAGCGGATTTACTTGAAGAATATTTTGAAGATCAATTAGATAGGTTTGAACAAAATAAAGATCAGATAAAGCCTACTTTGGAAGTTGGAGAATATCCAATAGACCCTTCTCAGGAAAACGCCAGATCTGCAGCATTAATGCAGGTAATAGTTAGTTT
>NZ_JAHEBC010000134.1 GCF_024642405.1 Algoriphagus sp.
TCTACTCATTTTCTCGACTTGAGCAACAGAGCTTGCCCCGATGATTAGGGAACCTACTGATTTTTGAGAAAGTCCAAATTTGATCAAAAAAGCTTCTGGCATATACCCAGACTCGTGAATTACTTTTTTAATAGCGCGAACATCTTCCAAGGAATGATCCAAATAATCTGCTTCTGGTTTATCAATCAACATGCCCTTGGCAAAACTTCCACGAACCAAAACTTTTGTTTCATCAGTTTGCTCAATCAAAGGAAAGGCCTCTTCTTCCGGTCTGCGATCCAAAGGACTATACTGCATCATAACGGTAGCTGGTTTTGAATCAGTTAGCACCTTTCGGATAACATTTGGTCTTATGGATGAAATCCCAAAGTCCCTGATCTTCCCTTGGTCTTTTAAAATTTCAAAGGCTTCCAAGGTTTCTTCCCAAGGATCTTCGATTGTTCCTCCGTGCAACTGATATAAATCGATATAATCAGTTTGGAGTCTTTTTAGACTTTTTTCAACCGCTTGCAAAATGTAAGCTTTTCGCGGATTCCAGTCCCATCCCGAGCCATCTTCTCTGAGTTGATTTCCTACTTTTGTGGCTATTACAACCTCTGCTCTCCTACTTTTGATCGCTTTCCCAACCATTTCTTCATTCAGTCCTTTTTGATAAAGGTCAGCGGTATCTAAGAAATTTATCCCTTCGGAAATAGCCGCATCAATGATTTTTTGAGTCTGAGAAAAATCTTCAGGTAAAGACATGCAGCCTAAACCCAAGGATGAAATCTCGATTTTAGAAGGGGAAAGCGTTAATGTTTTCATAAAAACTTAACTTGTTTTTAAAAGATGAATGTTGTTTTCTAATAAAGGAGTTTTTTTTGGGCTTTTAAAATCTATGATTTCCTTTATTCCTTCATTAATCCCTATTTTTGAATACTTAAACCTATTGAAATGAAAAAGATCGCAGTTTTTACCTCTGGTGGAGATAGTCCCGGCATGAATGCTTGCGTAAGGGCGGTTGTGCGAACCGCCATTTACAAAGGCCTAGAGGTTTACGGAATTTATAGAGGTTACGAAGGAATGATTGAGGGTGATATCAAAAGGATGTACTCCCATTCTGTAAGCAATATTATCCAACGCGGAGGAACTATCTTAAAATCTGCCAGGTCAATGGAGTTTAAAACTCCTGAAGGCCGTAAACAAGCTTACGAAAATCTTGTTGAACATGGAATTGAGGGTATTGTCGCCATCGGTGGAGATGGAACCTTTACAGGTGCCAAAATCTTTGAAGAAGAATATGGAATTCCTACTGTTGGCTGTCCAGGAACTATAGATAACGATTTATTTGGAACTGATTATACTATTGGCTTTGATACAGCTGTGAACACAGCCTTGGAAGCTATTGATAAAATAAGAGACACTGCGGCAGCCCACGATAGGATTTTCTTTATAGAAGTGATGGGTCGAGATGCCGGTTTTATTGCGGTAGAATCAGGGATTGGTGGAGGAGCAGAATTTGTGATGGTTCCTGAGACTAAAACAGATTTGAATATTGTAGTGAAAAGTTTAAAAAACCTTAGAAAAAGTAAGAGTTCTAGTATTGTGGTTGTTGCTGAGGGTGATGAAGAGGGAAATGCAGAAACCATCATGCGTAAGGTCAAAGAAAAGATTAACGACAATAACAAAAATTTTAAATTTACTACCCTTGGCCATATTCAAAGAGGTGGCAGTCCAACGGCAAGAGATCGGGTTTTGGGAAGCTTTTGCGGAATGGCAGCAGTAGAAGGATTAATTGAAGGGAAGAGAAATTGTATGGCAGGAGTAATGAATCAAAATATAGTCTATACTTCTTTTGAAGATTGCATAGGAAAAGAAAAGCCTTTGAATAAAGGACATTTAAAATTGATGGAAATTTTAAGTATTTGATATGGGATTTATTCCAATATTCTTGACCATGGGAGGCGCATGCCTCCTATTTTTTCTTACTGTAAGAACTACCATGCAGCGCAAATTAAATTTGCAAAGGGAGTTGACTTCCAAACTTGGATTAAATCATCCGGAACTAGAAATTATTCTTGGAGAGATCGCTGATCCAGACATGATCACTGAAAAATGGAAAAAACTTCATTCGGATAAAAAGATCCCTAAAAAGAGTAGTGAAACACTTAGGTCTTTAAAAATCAATCGATTACAATATAACCAATTGATAAAAAAAGCACCTTACAATTGGGTAGCAAAAATATCCGGTTACTCTCCAATCTGAGAAGAAATATAATTCATAATCTCCTTTTCGTCAGTTGGATTAAACCAATGGATATCAGCGTCTTTTCGAAACCAAGTCAATTGTCTTTTGGCGTATCTTCGAGAATTTCGTTTAAGTAGCCTGATTGCTTCTTCCCGGTCGTACTTTCCTTCCAGAAAACCAAAAATCTCTTGATAGCCTACTGTTTGTAAAGCATTTAAATTCCTTTTTTCAAAAAATCCTTCAGCCTCATCAAATAAGCCGGCCTTTATCATCTGATCCATCCTACTATCGATACGCTGATATAATTCTTCTCGGTCCATTTCCAGACCAATCTTAATTGTCCTAAAATGTCTTTTTGCTTTCTTCTTCACCCTAAAGCTGCTGAAAGGCTTTCCTGTGCCTCTAAAAACTTCAATCGCTCTCATTAGCCGCTGAGGATTATTCTGATCAACCACTCGTAGATATTCGGGGTCAATTCTGCCCAATTCATTTTGTAAAAAGCCTAAGCCTTTTTCTTCATATTCTTTGATGATCTCCTTTCTAATAGTTGGGTCCAATTCAGGCATATCATCTAACCCATTAACTACAGCATCTGCAAATAATCCTGATCCTCCTGTCATAATAACAACCTGATGATCAGTAAAAAGCTTTTTAAGAAGAGCGATAACATCTTTTTCAAACATCTTTACATCATATGAATCTTCTATAGAAAGACTATTGATGAAATAATGAGGTATCTGGCTCAGTTCCTTTTCAGAAGGTTTAGCCGTCCCTATATTTGTTTCCTTATAAAATTGCCTACTATCGCAGGAGATAATACCTGAATTGAAATTTTTGGCTAGCTTTAAACATATTTCAGTTTTACCTACTGCGGTTGGGCCAACTACAAGAATAAGATATTTTTGTTTTTCCAAAGGTTTAATCGCTTAGACTGAGATCAAAAATCCAAACTTACAAGATGAAAAGCAAAAGGGTTCTGATTGTTGACGATAATGATATCAACCGTAAACTATTTGAGAATCTTATAGGGCAAATCTGCTTATATAAAAGTGCAAAAAATGGAATTGAGGCACTAAAGATGATACAAGAAGATAAATTTGATTTGATCCTTATGGATATCCAAATGCCTCAGATGGATGGAATCACCGCGATGAAGCAAGTGAGACTTTCAAATCATTCAGAATGCCCCATAGTTGCTGTTACTGCATTTGCTGAAATTGAAGATAGGAACAGTTTTCTGGAACAGGGTTTTGATGAATTTTTAGTTAAGCCGATAAGACCAAAAAGCTTATTGGAATGCATTAATAAATTTCTAGTAGATCAAGCTTTACCCAGCAATGGAGTGGATGAAGTCAATAACAGCCCAATTGAGCAAGTAATTTTAGATCTTAAAGTTTTAAATCAATTATTGAAATACAACAAAGTAGAAACTATAAGAACCATCTATTTAGAATTTTTGGATGAGTGCGAAACACTAGTACAGGATTCTATAAAATCCTTCAATAAGAGTGATTTAAGAATCATAAGTGAAAACCTTCATGTTATAAAAGGAAATAGCGGAACGCTTGGTGCTAATAAAATTTTCCTACTTTCAATAGAAGGAGAGCAATCCGCATTAGATGAAAACTGGCTAGAAACAAAAAAAACACTTCATAGCTTGCAAAATGAAATTCAAAATTTTAAAAATTATATTCTGGAAGAAACTATTTTTATATCATGAGTAACACAAAAAAAATTCTTGTAGGAGAAGACAGTTCTGTAATTATCAATCTGACAAAAAGCGTACTTGCCTTTGAAAATTATGAAATGAAAGCAGCTCGTAATGGAAAGCAAGTTTTGGAAATGTTAGAAAAAGAAGATTTCGACTTGATTCTGATGGATATAAGCATGCCCGTAATGGATGGTGCTTCATGTACTCAGGCAATTCGTAAATTAGATGATCCGAAGAAGTCTAAACTCCCGATCATTGCGATCTCCGGTAATGTGAATAATTACACGATGGACGAATTCCGCAAATTCGGTTTCGATGATTTTATTCAAAAACCATTGGATTTTGATAAAGTTTTAGCAACTGTCAAAAAACACTTGAGTTAAAATATGGCAATTAAATACACAAAAAATTACCTGGATAAATTAGAAAACCTTTTTGCGGCATCAGAATATTCCTTGCGGTATGAAAAAGGAAATTTCAAATCTGGATATTGTGTACTTAATGAAAATAAAATTGTCATCATCAATAAATATTTCCCTCTTGAAGGAAAAATCAATGCTCTTATAGACATTTTAACAGAATTGAATTTTAATCCTCAGGATTTTTCAGATAAAGCCAATCACGATTTTCTTCGAGAACTAAGACAAACCACTTTAAAATTTTGAAAGTAACTTTTTTGGGAACCGGTACATCTCAAGGAGTCCCTGTAATAGGTTGTTCTTGTCAAGTCTGTAAATCTTTGGATTTCAGAGACAAGAGGTTCAGGTCTTCAATACATTTTGATCTAGGTGATTTAAGCTTGGTCGTAGATACTGGCCCTGATTTCAGAAGCCAAATGTTACGGGCGGGAATTGAACGCTTGGATGGCGTTCTTTTTACCCATGAGCACAAAGATCACACGGCAGGACTTGATGATATCCGTCCTTTTAATTTCAAACAACAAAAAGACATGCCAGTTTTTGGCAGAGTTAACGTGCTCGAACAAATCAAAAGGGAATTTGCCTATGTATTCTCAAGCAAAAAATATCCAGGAGTTCCTCAAGTTGAGCCAGTCGAAATAAATGAAAAACCATTCATAATTCAAGGTGTAAAAATCATCCCAATTCCTGTTTTGCACTATAAACTTCCTGTTCTTGGCTTTAGAATTGGAGATTTTACTTATATCACTGATACTAACTTCATTCCCGATGAGTCTATGAAACTGATTGAAGGGAGCAAAATTTTAGTTCTCAATGCATTGCAAAAGAAATCACATATTTCTCACTTCACATTAGATGAAGCAGTTTTAAAAGCAAAAGAAATAGGAGCCGAACAGACTTATTTAACTCATATTTCTCATAAGCTTGGACTACATAGCGAAGTTGATAATGAATTACCGGAAGGAATTTCTTTGGCCTATGATGGCCTTCAGGTAACTTTGCATTAATGCACCTCAATTATCATTTTCTCAAATTTCTTTGCCCTGTCCTTGATGAAAAATTTAAAGGGCAAAAAATAATTTCCTGTTTCTCCCAAAGTAAGGATGAACTGATTTTTGAAACAGAAGGAGAAGAAGGGGCACTTTGGATTCGTGCACATTTAAAACCTCCACAGATTTATCTAAGCTTTCCGGATAATTTCAGAAGAGCAAAAAGGAATAGCATTAATTTATTCCCTGAACTTTTAGAGGAAACAATAAATTCTTGTGAAGTTTTAAGTTTTGAAAGATCATTTATTTTTAGACTTAATTCCGGTAAAATATTGCTTTTCAAGTTACATGCTAATAGAAGTAATGTTTTGCTTTTTGAAACCGATCAAAAGTCCCCTTTCCGAATTTTCAGAAATGAAATTTCAGAAGATAAAAACCTCGATTGGAAGTCACTTCTGGTATCCTTAGAATTAACCCGGGAACGATTCGATCAGTTGGGAGGAAATGCTTCTCAATTTCTACCTACTCTTGGAAAAATCCCCAGATCTTGGTTAAAAGAAAAAGGATATCCCAATTTGGAGCTAGATAAAAAATGGGAATTAATGGAGGAAATTCGTGATTTACTTGAAGCTCCCTTGTTTGCCTTAATAGAAACTCAAGAAGGAATCCAATTAAGTCTTTTGCCTGAAGACCAAGCTATTAAAACTTTTTCTAACCCAATTGAAGCAACTAATGAGCTTTTCTATTTAGCATTGGTAAAAGGAAATTTCGAAAAGGAGAAAAATGAATTGCTTAAAAAATTTCAGGATCAGCTTAAAAAAACAGAGTCATATCTAACGAAAGCAACAAGTAAACTTGAGGAGTTAAAGCTTAGTCCTCCACCTTCCCAACTTGCGGATATAGTGATGGCGAATCTCCATGAATTTAGAGATACTAAACAAGAGGTTGAATTATTTGATTTTTACTCTGGGAAAACTGTAAAAGTCAAATTAAAACCGCAACAAAAACCGCAGGATTTTGCAGCTCAGCTTTATCGAAAAAGCAAAAACAGGAAATTGGAATGGGAACAAATCGAAAAGACGATTCAAAATAAAAATCAATTAAAAAACGAATTGGTTTCTCAGATTCAAAACCTCAATAAAGTTGAGGAATTCAGGGGTTTAAAAACTTTTAAAAAAGAGGAAGTAAAAGAAAAGTCAATACTTAAATCTCCCTCCTCGTTACCTTTTAAATCTTTTGAGATCTATGGATTTCAGGTTTGGGTTGGAAAGTCTGCCAAAGCTAATGATGAGATGCTTAGAGGCTTTGTCCATAAAGATGATTTATGGTTACATGCTAGATTAGTACCAGGATCTCATGTAGTAATAAAAATGAAAGGATTTAATAATATCCCTCCAATGGTACTGGAACGAGCGGCTGAATTGGCAGCATTTTATTCAAAACATAAGAATGAATCTCTCGCTCCGGTAATTTATACGGAAGCAAAGTTTGTAAGAAAAGTAAAAGGTTCTCCGGATGGATCGGTAAAAGTGGATCGGGAAAATGTCATAATGGTCAAACCTAAAGGACCTGATGATTCGATTTCTAACCAAAAGTAATATCAATTCGAAATCCTTACTATTTCAAAATTGGAATTGAAAAATATTAAAAAAGCACCCTCTTGGAGAAGGTGCTTTCCTTATTTTAAATTGGTATAAAACCTTTCTTATTTGTTATTCTACTACATGTATTTTTAACATGTTTGTTCTACCCTCTCCTTTCAAAGGCATACTTGCAGTGTTGATGATAATATCACCTGTATTCACATGATTATCTTCTTTTAGGGTGTTTTCTATGTCAGCGAAAGTAGCATCTGTGGAAATAACTCTATCGTAATAATAAGCTCTGACGCCCCATACTAGTGACATTTGAGTGATTAAAGTTTTTTTACTGGTAAACACAAAAATACTTGCCGAAGGTCTATGAGAAGCAATTCTAAAACCTGTGAATCCTGATGAAGTAATTCCTACGATAGCTTTTGCTTTCACATTTCTAGAAAGTCTGGAAGCCATCAAAATCAAGTTATTGCTTAGAAAAGTTTCATCATCTTCAGGTATTTTATAAAGATTATGGTATATCTCAGCGTTTGCCTCTAAGTAACCAATAATACTACTCATCGCCTTCACAGCGTTCACTGGATATTTTCCAGAAGCCGTTTCGGCAGATAGCATTACCGCATCAGCTCCATCCAATACCGCATTCGCCACATCATTGGTTTCAGCTCTGGTAGGTCTTGGATTGACGATCATACTTTCCATCATCTGAGTGGCAATGATCACAGGTTTACAAGCCAATTTGCATTTCTCGACGATTTTCTTTTGCCAGAGCGGAACAATTTCCATGGGAACTTCAACCCCTAAATCTCCTCGGGCAACCATGATCGCATCTGTTGCTTCAATGATTGAATCAATATTTTCTAATGCTTCAGGTTTTTCAATTTTAGCAACAATTTTACAAACCTTCCCTTTAGCTTCAATTCTCTCTCTTAAATCAACGATATCTTCTGCTGACCTTACAAAGGACAAAGCAATCCAGTCGACATCCTGTTCCAAACCAAAAGCCAAGTCCTCAATATCTTTTTCAGTCAATGAGGGTGCGCTTACTTTTGTATTGGGAAGGTTAATACCTTTTCTGGATTTTAAAATACCTCCGTGGATTACAGTACAATTAACATTTTTACCGTCAGTATCATTTACCAAAACTTCTAAATTCCCATCATCTATCAGAATTCTATCACCGGTAGCTACGTCCTGTGGAAGGTTTTGATATACGGTACTTACTAAGCTGCTCGTACCAACAACAGGATCATTTGTAATAGTAATTTCATCCCCAGGCTTAATTTCAACCCCGTTATTTTCTACTTCACCTACTCTTATTTTTGGTCCTTGGAGATCTTGGAGAATACCGAGGTTTAATTTTTTTTCTTTGTTTACTTTTCGAATGATTTCGATTACTTCTTTATGTATATCATGACTTCCATGTGAAAAATTCAGTCGAAAAACATTGGCGCCAGCAGCAGCAAGACTGACAATAGTTTCATAGTTATTTGAAGCAGGGCCGATTGTTGCAAGAATTTTGGTCTTGTTAAATTGAGTATAGCTCATTGGAACATTAATAAGTTAATAGGTTCTCTTTTGATTTAAGTTTGGAAATATCCAGCTTGACAATATTTTGAACGAAGGAGTTTTTAGCCAATTGGTCTACAAATGTATGAATACTAGTCTGAAAGGTTTCATCTTGAACCAAAAGGAAATAATCCATAAATTTTAATTCTGGGATTAAATAAGTGACTTGATGCTCATTGTTCAAAGCTTTATTTTTCAACAGCTGAATAAATCCATGTGGTAAAGAAAGGAAATATTGTGATATTTTCAGGCTTGGAGAGGTAAGAAACTCTAATTCCAAATCGTCTTTTTTCACTAGATTTAAATCTAGGTCACGATTGATCAACCAAGCCATTTTATAATCCTTTACAGGGGATTGGAGGCCAAGTAGCTCAAAATCGTACGTATGTTCAATTAGTAATTTTGACTTCTTCATTGAGGAAGAAAATAGATGGTAGCAAAGTTAAAAATTTAAATCCAACCTAACAGAAGAGTCATTTATAATAAAATTTACTTGAGTCATTTCTTTGTCAATTAGGTTTTAAATATATTTCTTTGCGAAGTGTTATTAACTAAACTGATCACAAAATGTCTGAAATTGCACAAAAAGTAAAAGCCATCATTGTTGACAAACTTGGCGTAGAAGAGTCTGAAGTGACTTTAGAAGCAAGCTTCACCAATGACCTTGGAGCTGACTCTCTGGACACCGTAGAATTGATCATGGAATTCGAAAAAGAATTCAATATCTCAATTCCTGATGACCAGGCTGAGCAGATCGGCACGGTGGGACAGGCTGTTACCTATCTTGAGGCTAACGTAAAATAATAACCCATAAATTCATTTTATGAATTTAAAAAGAGTTGTTGTAACAGGTATTGGTGCCCTTACCCCAATAGGCAATACGGTCGAAGAATTCTGGACCGGATTGATTAATGGGGTGAGCGGTGCTGCGCCGATCACCAGATTCGATGCCTCTCTATTCAAAACTCAATTTGCTTGCGAAGTCAAAAATCTTGACATCGAACAGTTTATTGATAGAAAAGAGGCCCGAAAGATGGATCCCTTTACACAATATGCAATGATCTCTGTAGAAGAGGCCATGAATGACGCGGGTTTCGATCTAGAAGCTATTGATAAGTCACGTGCAGGTGTAATTTGGGGATCTGGTATCGGAGGACTAAGAACGTTTCAAGATGAAGTGACATATTTTGCCAATGGTGATGGTACTCCTCGCTTTAATCCTTTCTTTATTCCGAAGATGATTGCTGACATCAGTGCAGGATTCATTTCTATTAAATATGGTTTTAGAGGACCAAATTTTGTAACAGTTTCAGCCTGTGCTTCAGCTACGAATGCTTTGATTGATGCATTTAATTACATCAGATTAGGTAAAGCTGATATCTTTATCAGCGGAGGTTCTGAAGCTGCAGTTACTGAGGCAGGAATAGGTGGTTTCAATGCAATGAAAGCATTATCCCAAAGAAATGAATCTCCTGAAACAGCTTCGCGTCC
>NZ_JAHEBC010000135.1 GCF_024642405.1 Algoriphagus sp.
AACTCATAAATAGTAGACTGAACATATCTTGATGGCCGCTCAGTTTCCGTACAACTATAAAATAAGACCCCAATAACTAGCGCTAAAACTATTTTTTTCATGTGTAAATTCTTTACAAAGTGAAACGTTTTCACATTGTGTATGTTTTGTAAATTCAAAATTGAATTAAACTATTAGAAATACCAAGACCTAAAGAAACAAATCCTTTTGAATTATAACATGTGCAAGATTTGAAAAGAAAACCTGTCAATCTCTTACAAAAAATAGTATTCTTCATCGAATTCAGACATTTTAATTTCTCTGATCCCAATTTTTAATTCTATGGAAGAAATACGGCTGAAGATTGCTTATAACTACTTTCGGGAGAAAGGTTGGAAGCCCTTCCCTTTTCAAGTACAAACCTGGAATGATTTTCTGGATGGTAAATCAGGTTTATTAAATGCTCCAACTGGATCAGGGAAGACATTTGCTTTATGGTTTCCTGTAATTTTAGAATATATAAGTCAGAATCCTGATAGTTGGAAAAAACCTAAAAACAATGGGATTCAATTAATTTGGGTTACCCCGTTAAGAGCCCTTTCCAAGGATATCCAACTTGCCATGCAGGAAGTGTGTGATGCTATTGGATTGCCCTGGAAAGTTGCAGTCAGAAATGGGGATACAGATTCTAAAACTCGTACAGCCTTAAAGCGGCGACCTCCTGAATGTCTTATCACCACTCCTGAGACACTACATATTCTGATTTCTCAAAAAGATCATGTCAAGTTGTTCCAAACTGTCAAGGCAATTGTGGTGGATGAATGGCATGAATTAGTAGGAAATAAAAGAGGTGTACAGGTTCAATTAGCATTGGAATATATTCAATCTATTTGTCCTTCAACATTTAGAAGATGGGCTGTTTCAGCTACCCTTGGAAATTTAAACGAGGCTGCTCAAACATTATTAGGAAAAAACCTACCTATTCACATCATAAAAGCAAAAGTTGAAAAAGAAATAATTTTAAACTCCGTTTTTCCAGATGAGATTGAGAAATATCCTTGGGCTGGACATTTGGGAATTCGAATGTTGGATAAAGTTATTCCGATCATTGAAGCTGGAAAGACTGTTTTGCTTTTTACAAATACTCGGTCCCAAACTGAAATTTGGTATCAGAAAATCCTTGAATCAAGGCCAGATTGGGCCGGATGGATAGCTATGCATCATGGATCCTTGGACATGTCGGTACGTTCTTGGGTGGAAGATTCCTTACATGAAGGGAAACTGAAACTCGTTGTATGCACCTCCAGCCTGGATCTAGGAGTTGATTTCAGACCTGTGGATCGGGTAATTCAGGTGGGAAGTCCTAAAGGGGTTTCACGTTTTATTCAGAGAGCGGGAAGAGCAGGTCATCAACCTGGTTCTCCTTCTGAGATATTCTTTGTTCCTACCAATGCTTTGGAATTAATTGAAGCTTCTGCCTTGAGAGATGCCATAGAAAAAGAAGAAATGGAGTCTCAGTTCCCCCCTGATCTTCCTTATGATGTTCTGATCCAGTTTTTAGTGACCTTAGCTGTTGGTGAGGGATTAGATGATAAAAAATTATATTCAGTTGTAAAGCTTACCAGATCCTTTGAAAAGCTATCTAGGCGGGACATGAACTGGGTAATGGATTTTATCACCAAAGGAGGAAATTCATTGGGAAGCTATGAGGATTTTCTAAAAGTTAGCTTGGAAGAAGATGGCCTTTATAAAGTCAAAAATAAAAGAATAGCAATGAAGCACCGGCTTTCAATGGGTACCATTGTATCAGATGCCTTGCTCAAAGTTAAATTCAAAAATGGAGCGTATTTAGGGAGTGTTGAAGAATATTTTATCTCCAAGATGAAAATTGGTGACCGATTTTTCTTTGCCGGCAGAAGCCTTGAACTATTGCAAGTAAAAGGCCTTACAGCTACGGTAAAAGTATCTGAGAAAAAGACAAAGAATGTGGTCTCTTGGATGGGAGCCAGAATGTCATTATCCTCAAAGCTTTCTGATAAAATCAGAGAAATCCTCGAGCTTTATAACCAGGGTAAATATATTTCTGAAGAGATCATCAGAGTTCTTCCAATTTTGGATCTCCAAAACAAACTTTCAATTGTTCCCAATAAAGACACTTTCCTGATAGAATCTCATCAAAGCAAAGAGGGGTATCATATTTTTTTCTATCCCTTTGAAGGTAGGATGATTCATGAATTGATGAGCGCTCTGATTGCATACAGAATCAGCGTGAGCTATTCTACTACCTTCAGTATTGCAATGAATGATTATGGTTTTGAGCTATTATCAGATAGTCTTATACCAATCGAAGAGCTTTTAGAAGAAGACCTTTTCACATTGGAAAACATTCATGAGGATATTAGACATTGTGTCAATGAAAGCGAAATGAGTAGGCGGAAATTCAGGGAAATTGCAAGCATTGCAGGACTTGTTTTCCAGGGTTATCCTGGGAAACCAACTACTTTTAAACATATTCAAGCCAATTCAAGCTTACTATTTCAGGTATTTGAATCTTATGATCCTGAAAACCTACTTCTCAAACAAGCCCATTCGGAAGCTATAAATCAACAGATGGATAAGGAAAAAATGATTAATTCAATGATAAAAATAAATCAGCAGCGAATTATCGTTAAACACCCTATCCAATTTACTCCTTTTTCTTTTCCAATAATGGTAGATAGGTTAAGTAGAAATTCAGTTTCTTCTGAATCCATAGAGGATAGAATTGTTAAGATTCAATCACAATTTGAAATATTGGATTAATTAGCTCTCCAGAAGAATGGAGTGAATAAGATGAGAATAGTGAATAATTCCAATCTTCCTAAAAGCATAATAAACGAAAGGAAGATTTTTGCAAATGGTGAGAAAAAAGCAAAGTTATTAACAGGACCTACTTTTCCTATCCCCGGCCCGACATTTCCGAGACATGTTGCGACAGCACCTAGTGAAGTTTCAAAATCGTACCCCATTATAGAAAGTACGAATGCTCCAAAAACGAAAATCAAAAGATAAAGAAGTAAGAAATTCATGATATGAGTTACAATTCTTCCTGTTACTCTGTCACCATTTATCATCAATGGAACAATTGCCCTGGGATGAACCAATCTCTTGAATTCTAAATAGGAGTTTTTGAAAAACGTAAGATGTCTTACAAATTTTATTCCGCCGGCCGTGGAGCCTGCAGATGCCCCAATAAACAAAAGAATAAAACAAATAAAAGTTACCCCTTGACCATATTGCGTATAATCATCCGAAACAAATCCCGTAGTTGTAATGAGTGAAACTACCTGAAATGCAGACTTTCGAAACGCCAATTCCGGATCACTTCCAATATTTGCAAAAATCGGAAAGAACAAAACTATTGAAATAGCAAAAACCACAAAGGCGTATGCCTTAAACTCATCACTCTTCAGCACTTTCCTGAATCTTCCTACCAAACCGAAGTAGATTATAGTGAAGTTAGTACCCGCCAAAAACATAAAGAAAATTGCTGTGTACTGAATAAACGCAGAGTCATAATATGCCATACTCGCGTTTTTAGTGGAAAATCCCCCTGTGGCGAGAGTGGTAAGAGCGTGATTAATCCCATCATAAAAAGTCATTCCTCCTATCCAATACAATAAAGTAGCAGCTAGTGTTAACCCGACATAAACATACCACAGTCTTTTTGCCGTTTCTGAAATTCTAGGATGCACTTTATCAGAAGTAGGACCAGGAGATTCCGCGACAAAAAGTTCAATTCCACCTATTCCCAAAAGCGGGAAAATTGCAACAGTTAAAACTATGATCCCCAAACCGCCAATCCATTGAAGCATGCTACGCCAAAAAAGTAAGCCCTTTGGCATAGCTTCAATATCATTTAATATGGAGGCACCCGTAGTAGTAATGCCAGAAGTAGTTTCAAAGAGAGCGTCTGAAAAAGAAATGATTTCATGACTCAGGATAAATGGTAGCATTCCAAATCCAGCCATAAAAACCCAGCTAAGAGATACAATGAGGTATCCCTCCCGTTTTCTGATATTTTGATCTTGTTTGGAAAATGAGAAAAACAGAATTCCACCCACAATCATGGTAATCACTGCTGAACTCAAAATAGGCCAAGGGTCTTCCTCAAAATGAAAGGAAAAAACAACTCCAGGAAGCATCAATAATCCAATGAGCACCAAGAGTGCTCCCATGATTTTTGCAATTTCTTTGAAGTGAATCATTCTTAATGAAAAAGTTTTTCTAAAGGCATTTTTGCTTCCGGAAGTGCTAAAACGATTGCTTTATCATCCATTTGTAGCATAAAATCTCCATCGGGAATAAATACTTCTTCTCCTCTGATTACGCCAGCTACGATGGCTGAATCAGGAAAATGCAATTCTCTGAGAGGTTTCTTGATTAATCTATTAATCTTAGAAACTGAATATTGAATAAATTCCGCATCAACTCCATAGATTCCTGAAACTGCATCAACAGTTCCCTTTTTTAAGTATCTAGAAATCTCATTTGCTGCTACAAGCTTTTTATTAATTAAGGAATCGACTCCAATACTATGTGAAATGTGAATGTATTCCCGGGTATCCACATGAGCAATTGTTTTATATACTCCGTGATTTTTAGCCGTTAATGAAGTGATAATATTTGTTTCAGAGGATTCTGTTAAAGCTAAAAATGCATCCATCTGCTCAAGACCTTCTTCTACTAATAGTTCGATGTTTTTATAATCCCCATTGATCACCAAGGTGTTTTTGAGGTTTTCAGCAAGCCATTTACATCTCTCCTTATCTTTATTAACAAGAGTCACTCTGAAGTGATCCTCCAACCTCAAAGCAGTGGTCAAAGCCATATCATCACCACCGATGATCATCACATTTTTGATGATAACTTTCTTTTGCCCCAAAACCTCCATAATACTTTCAGTATTCTTTTTATTCGATATAAAGAATACGTGATCATTATTTCTTATGATAGTACTTCCTCTAGGAATAATTGTTTTTTGATCCCTGAGAATGGCTATAATTCGGATGTCTTCAAATATGGGGTTTGTCTTTGTATCCATAATCCTTTGATTTACCAAAGGATTATATTGGTCTAGCGTAATTCCGACAATATTCAATTTACCTCCACCAAAGTCAAAAACTTCCGTGAAGCTGGAATTTTCAATCATATTGAATATCTCCCGGCTACAAAGCATCGTGGGAGAAATCAGATTATCAATTCCAAGGTTATTGAAATAGTTTACATTTTCAGGATCTAAATAAGAGTGATTTCTAACCCTTGCCATCACACGTTTTGCTCCAAGTTGCTTGGCCAAAACTGCAGTAACAATATTAGTTTTTTCGGAAGTAGTTACAGCCAAAACCATATTGGCACGTTCAACATTTGCTTGTTGCAGGACTTCGAAAGAAGTAGAATCTCCTTGAACGGTTAATACATCCAGTTTTGAAGCCACATATTCCAGCACTTCTCTATCCGTATCAATCAGTGTAATATCCTTATTATCAAAGCTTAATTGCTCAGCCAAGTGATATCCCATATCACCTGCACCAGCAATCACTATATTCATCCCCATAGAGGTAATTCGAGTGATTTAAACGACTGCAAAACTAACATCTTTCTACATGGTTTTCAGCCATATAGATTATTTCTTTTGCGATTAAGATCGAAAAGTAGTTAATCTGGCCTTTTATGATAAATTTTTGAAGTTTTTTTTTATTGAAAGCAGTAATTAAAAAATCATTCCTCCAGTAATTTAGAGCTTTCTACCTCTGTGAGAGCTTCTACATCCTTCAGCTTTCTTTGTATTGCCCGCGTTCTAGAACCTACCAATTTATCCAATTCGGAATTAGCTTCACCCAATTTTTTTTGAGTCTTCTCAATCAACTCTCCAAATTTTCCGAATTCTGTTTTAATCGCTCCTAAAACTTGCCATACTTCAGAGCTTCTTTTCTGAATAGCTAAAGTTCTGAATCCCATCTGTAAACTATTTAAAATAGCAGAAAGAGTGGTTGGTCCTGTTACCAGAACCTTATATTCTTGTTGTATCTGCTGCGAAAGCCCTGGTTCCCTTAAAATTTCAGCATATAGACTTTCTACAGGTAAAAAAAGAATAGCAAAATCTGTCGTATGGGGAACTTGAATGTATTTATTTCTTATATCTGAAGCAGCTTTTTTTACTGCTTTAATCAATTCAGTTCTAGCAAAATCAATTTCCGCTTTATTAACTTTTTCATTTGCATCTACTAATCTTAAATATGATTCTTGAGGAAACTTGGAATCAATCGGTAATAAAACCTGCGCATCATTACCAGGCATTTTAACGGCAAACTCCACTCGTTCTCTTCCCGAATTTCCAATGGCAGCATTTAAAATATATTGGTCTGCTGTAAGGACATTTTCCAAAATTGCCTGCAATTGGTACTCACCCAGAACTCCTCTGCTTTTAACATTACTCAAAACCCTTTTTAAATCTCCTACCCCATTTGCTAAACTTTGCATTTCTCCGAGCCCCTTTTGTACAGCTTGTAATTGGTTACTGACCATTTCAAATGATTGCCCAAGTCTAGTTTCCAATGTTTTCTGAAGCTTTTCATCGACTGTCACACGGATTTTCTCAAGTCTAGATTCCGTAACTTTCATCAAATCTTCTTGCCTTTTGTTCAATTCATCAAATTTTTCTTTTTGAAGAGTATTAAAATCCTGGACATTTCTTCTAAATAGCTCTCCAAAACTTTTTAAGGCCTCATTTTGATCTCTGGAACTTTCACGTTGATTATCAAAAACAAGTCTGAATTGAGAGGTAAGATTTTGATTGGCTTCTTTCCGGGATTCAGCTAATGACAAGGCTATCTCCTTACTCATCTTATTTAGTTCTGATTGTAGTATTTCCTTTTCAGCTTTTCCTTTCCGGTTCAAAAAAATAAGAACTATTACAATCGCTTGAAATACTAAAACTAGAGTTATTAAAATCTCAGTGGACATGTGTTAAATAATTTGGACCTTTAAGGTAATCTTTCCTGATTTCCACCCCTAAAAAAGAGAGATACTCTGCGACAGTTTCAGTCGGTATTTCTTCCATTGGTACATGACCAGCTTCTTCAAAAACAACAAGTCTAGATCCCGGAATAGCATTTTCAATCAAATAAGCCTGCTTTAAGGGAATCCATTTATCTTCTTTTCCCCACATGATTAAAGTCGGCATTTTTACTACATCAAAATCAAAATCATATTTTCTTGGAATTGATAATCTATCCAAAGTTGCTTTTCTGTTTCCATCTCTCAGCATTAATTCATAGTAACGATCAATCTTATCTCCAGTGATCTTTTCAGAATCATAATAAACCTCTTTCATGTTCATGGCAAAAAGAAACTTTGGAGTGCATTTCAGTAATAATTTTGCGAAGATTGGATTTGAAGTAAGCTTAAAAATCAACCCTGTATTAGATGATTTTTCTTCATCTTTCCCTAAAGTTCTTACTGAAGGTATTGGTGCCCCGGAAGCATCTATAAGATTTAAACTCAATACTTTATCGGGTCTTGTAGAAGCCATTTGCAAGGCAACTGCACCTCCCATTGAGTTTCCAGCTACATGAAACTTTTCCAGCCCCAAATTTTCTGCTAATGTTAATGCCAAATGACTGTAATCTTGGATAGAATATCTTTGTAATTCATCTGGACCTGTCAATCCGTGACCGGGGAAATCAAAGGAAATAGTCATGAAATATGGGCTTAATTCTTCCTGCCAACTTTCCCAAGTATGAAGAGACGAAAAACTCCCATGAAGTAGTATTATTGGCTCACCTTGACCCATTATCCTAACATGGATATTTTGTCCATTGACTTTGATAAAATGAGATTGAGGAGTAGCATATTTTTGATCTACTTCTTCTTTGGAAATATCATTCCTGAAAAGAAGCATCAAAAAGAAGACACATGATAGTACTAGTGTTGCTAAAACCTTAACTACTCTTTTGATCCAAATCATATATTAATTTAATCCTTTCAAATGCTTTAAAGTAAAAACTACAAAAAATCTCTTAAATCTCTATTTTGCATAAAAAAATAGAAATTGTCATTTAGAAACTTTTTAAGAAACCTTGGTCCAGGCCCCGTCATAGCAGCTGCCTTCATTGGACCAGGCACGGTAACAGTTTGCACACTGGCAGGTGTTAATTTTGGCTATTCCTTACTTTGGGCACTGGTATTATCCATTTTAGCCACTCTAACCCTTCAGGAAATATCCGGGAGAATTGGCATAAGTACTGGACAAGATTTAAGCCAATTACTTAGAAATAGAAAATCAAATACCTTTTTCAAGTACACGTCTATGGTATTGGTATTGTTGGCAATTGTATTTGGAAATGCGGCATACGAATCAGGCAACATTACAGGCGCTAACCTCGGCTTAGAAATTTTCTGGCAGGCTCCAATTTTCAAAATAGGCTTCATAAATATTCAGACTGGAAATTTTCTAATTGGAGCTATTGCTTTGATCTTACTATACTTTGGAAACTACAAAAGTCTTGAGAAGTTATTAGTGGGCTTAGTTATTTTAATGTCCATAGCATTTACGATAACAGCTTTTCTTACCAAACCAGACTGGAATAGAGTTTTGGAAGGCTTTATTCCTTCTTGGGATAATAATGAATTTCTTACCATTGTTTCCCTGATTGGGACGACTGTAGTTCCCTACAATTTATTTCTATATGCTAGTTTGGCCAATAAACGATGGAAAAAATCAGATGGAATATCATGGATGAGAAAAGACATAGGCATATCGGTAATCTTAGGAGGCATTGTTTCTATGGCTATTTTAATGGTTGGTGCAGCCAATACAAGTACAGATGTAAGTAACGCAATAGATGTATCAAGAGGTTTAGAACCATATTTTGGGTCTTTAGCCAAATATTTAATGGGAATTGGTTTTTTGGCAGCTGGGCTCACTTCTTCCCTTACAGCTCCACTTGCAGCAGGATTAGTAGTTTGTGGAATAGCCGGTTGGAATCAAGATCTAAAATCCTCCCCCATGAGGAGATCTATGAGTGTCATATTGGTATTAGGACTGATATTCGCATCTTTTGGAATTAAACCTGTTCAATTAATCACTCTTTCTCAACTTGCAAATGGAATCTTATTGCCACTCATAAGTGGATGGATTATTTGGATTGGAGCGCAAAAATCAATCATGGGCAATCTGAAAAGTAGTTTAAGAGCAAATATTCTTTATTCAGTAATCTGGATAATTACATTAGTTTTAGGTTTAAAAAGTATTGGAGCTGTTTTTGGAATCTGGTAATAAGAAATTATAGATCAGATGCATTGAATGTGTCTCCTTGACTTATGTCTCCTGTATCAAAACCTTTTTTGAACCATTTCATTCTCTGAGCAGAAGTACCATGAGTAAAAGAATCAGGGACTACTCTTCCACCCGCTTGTTTTTGTAAACGATCATCACCTATTGCATTGGCAGCATTTAGTGCCTCTTCTAAATCCCCGCTTTCTAACCAACCATTTGAATCTTGGCTAAAATGAGCCCAAACACCTGCTAAAAAGTCGGCTTGCAATTCCAATCTAACTGAATATTGATTATACTCTGTATCGCTTACTTTTCCTCTTAGGCTATGAATCTGATCGGTAATTCCCATAATTTTTTGAATATGGTGACCCACTTCATGAGCTATAACATAGGCTTGAGCAAAATCTCCGGGGGCATTTAACTTACGCTCCATATCTTCAAAAAAACTGATATCTAAATACAATTTCTCATCAGCAGGACAGTAGAACGGCCCCGTGGACGCGGATGCATTTCCACAAGCAGAAGCAACTGAATTTGTAAAAAAAACCAAAGTTGGATTCCTGTAATTCTCAAGTTCCTGGTTCCAAACATCCTCGGTATCGGCTAAG
>NZ_JAHEBC010000460.1 GCF_024642405.1 Algoriphagus sp.
TTCACTTGAGGCCACTGGCGGAGCTGATCCAGCTATAGTTGCGGGAGGATTAAAAGTCACATTGCTTTCGCCTTTATTTGGATTGTTTGTTTTCATATTTGGCTACACAGCGACATTTATTCTTAGCTGGATTAGAAAAGTTGATCTAGACGAGGCTAAATAAATTATTCATCAAGGAATTAATTAATTAGTAATGAATTACCTAGACCAAAAAACACTGCTTTGTCTTTTTGTTTTGTTGAGTATTATGGGCGAGGTAAAAGCCCAATCCTTTTCTCAAATAGGCATAAAAGACTCTGTTTACTCAAAGGTATTAGACGAGTCCAGAGTTTTTTACGTGCAGTTTCCAGAGGGATTTGATCCTGAAAGTGGGAAGAAATATCCAACTGCCTACATTTTGGATGGCGAAAATTTGCTGCCTGCACTTAGTGTCACGCAGAATTTTTACTCTGGTGGATTTGTCCCCGATATGATCCTTATTGGGGTTTCAAATCATCAAAACAGAACCAGAGATTTGACACCTTCTATTGTGGAACCTAGTTGGGAACCCAATGGAGGAGCGACGAATTTTTTAGAATTCATTGCTCAGGAATTAATTCCTTATGTTGAAAAAATGTATCCTGTTACGGGATACAGGTCGCTAATAGGACATTCTTATGGCGGATTGTTTGCAATTAATACGCTGCTTCATCGACCTGAACTTTTTGAGAATTACCTGGCAATTGACCCAAGTTTGGATTGGGATGATCAATTGATGCTGAAGCAGGCTAAACAACTTTTCTCTAAAGAAAGCCTAGAAGGAAAATCATTATATGTTTCACTTAGTGGTCAGCTTCACATGCAAAAGCCTGAAATGACTCTTGAGAGTGTCATGCAGGATGATTCTGATTTAACCCTTTTCGCTAGAAGCAATATTGCTTTTTCGGAGTTCCTTAGAGCAAATCCAGATAAGGGTTTAGACTATGATTGGGAATTCTTTCCAAAAGATCTTCATGGAACTGTTCCGCTACCTTCCCTTCGTAATGGCCTGATTTCGCTCTTCGATTGGTTTCAAATGGAAAGAGTTGAATTGTTCAATATTCCTGAAACGACCCCAGAAAACCTCTTGGAATTGATAAATTATAGAGCTAATAAGCTAGAGGCTCATTTTGGATATCAGGTACCACCTTATCCAGAAGATCTAATGAATATGTCTGGCTATATGAGTATGGATAGAGGTCAAATGGAAAAAGCAAAAATGTTTTTTGAGCAAGGAATTCAATATTTTCCAAAGAGTGCCAATATGTACGATTCTATGGCAGATTATTTTATCGCCGAAAATGACTTGGTTAGTGCCTTAGATTTTGTAAAGAAAGCCAATGAAATCAGTGCAAGTGAATATTATCAAGAAAGGATTGAAGAGCTGGAGAGAAAAATCAAATAAGAGATCACTGGTAAAATTTTTAAAGTTGTGGAAGAATTGAATCCAAATACTATCAAAAGGAAATTCTGTATATTCCTGATTGATTTTTCATTTCAGTTTTTATCAATCAAATGATTATAAAATATTCCTTAGCCGCTCTTTTATTGTCCCTATGGAGCTTTCAGACTTTTTCCCAAAATCTCCTGATCAAAGGAGGATGGGTGTTTGATACTGAAAGTAAAAGTTTTTATAAAAATTCAGGCCTATATGTGGCAGATGGATTATTCGTTCAGAGGGGACATGATTCTGGAGATTGGAAGGAATTATCCTTGACAGATGAGGATTATATTTTGCCTGGCTTGATTGATTTGCATGCGCATTACAGAGTCAGTTACGATAATAAAGCCTTTGATGATACTGTGGCAATGCCCAAGATTTTCCTTGCCAATGGAATCACCAGCACATTTCCTGCAGGAGAAATTGAGCCGGAAAAGATGTGGGATTTACAGAAGGAAATTGACACCGATAAAAGGTCTGGTCCAAGAATCCTTCATTCAGGACCCTATTACGGTTCGGCGGCACCAGACTGGAATCCTGATTTTACTGAGCAGCAAATCCGGGATCGGGTGGATTATTGGGTAAAGAGGGGTGCACTTGGTTTCAAAGCTAAAGGGATTACAAAAGAGCATCTAGCTATTCTAATTGACCAGGCTCATAAGCACAATCTTACCGTAACCGGACATTTGGATTCTGGATTTAGAAACTCGGTCAATCCTCAGGATGCGATCAAAATGGGGATTGATCGAGTAGAGCATTTTTTAGGGGGAGACTTGTTGGTAGCTATTACCAGTGCTTATAATAGTTTGAAAGAACTAGACCCTGCCGACCCAAGATTGGAAGAAATCATTCAATTGTATATCAAAAATGGAGTTTATTTTGATGCGACACTGGGAACCTATGGAGCAATCGGTTTGGTTGATTCTCCCATATTTGAGGATTGGGCAGATGAAAATCAGTACTTCACACCATTCACTGAAAATATTTTAAAGAATGTAAAACCATCCGCATTCAATGAGCTTTGTGCATTGATCTATCCGGTAAAGCAAGGGACACTTCTGAGATATTACAATGCTGGTGGATTAATTACTGTTGGAACAGATCGACCTTTATTATTGGATAATTATCTGGGTGGAGGAATAGGGGGCTTTTTTATCCATAGAGAAATGGCCGCCATGGTAGAAATTGGAATTCCGGCAGCCGAGGTGCTTT
>NZ_JAHEBC010000136.1 GCF_024642405.1 Algoriphagus sp.
TCCTTTTGGAAGAGGGTTAAAAACCAAAGCTGGCGCTACTGAGTTATCAAGTTCAACCTTACGAAGAGTTTCATAATTTGTCAGCTGATTTTCCAGGTTGCTAATCATACTGTCTTTTTCTGAAATATTAAAGGAGATACCAATTAGATTAGAAGCTTCTTCAATGGTCGTTGGGGTGATTTCACCAACGCGTTTACCTATTGTAAAACCTAATCCAAGACATATCCCTGCGCCTAAGATCAATAGAAAACCTTTGTGACTAATTCGATTTTTAATTTTCATTGGATAGTTTTGTATGTTATCTAGATTATAATTGTTTCAAGATCTTTAATAAACCAAAATAAATCAAACCACTCATGGATGAGCAAACTCCATTTCCTGTTTTTCCAATGCATTTCAGAGGAATCTTACTGCTGGCAGGGATGTATACCATAGCTTGGTCAGCTTTTTTTAAATGGTTTGGACCTGAGCTTGTAGCTTGGTTGGCTTTGGGGAGTAAAGACGTTTCCACTCTCCCAAGTGAATACTATGGGATTTTCGGAATAGTTGTAGGCCTAATCATTTTTGTGAGTGCATTTTATCCAGTAAGCTGGGTCTATATGATCATAGCCGGGATCACTGGAAAAATAATTTTAGCAATTTGGTTTACACTAGGCTTTTTACCGGAAATTGGATGGAATAAGCGAAGTGGGTTTCATCTTTTGATTAATGAAATAGTTTGGTTAATTCCTTTGGTAACTATCTTTCTGAGGGCTCTTCAAGTAAAAAACTTTTTAGAATTACAAGACCAAAAATAGTTTTTAGAATTCTCATAAAAAGATTTCAAAATATCTAATAAACTTGAACTCCTTGGTTTGAAATTTTTCTTTCTGCCTGAAAAAAAGAACAGAAACAAAAAAAGAGCTTTCGCAAGCTCTTTTTTAATTAGATTATTGATCTTTTCTTATAAGATAAGAATCAATAATAAAAGAATGATAATAATAGCTCCAATTGAAAGATAAAGACCTTTCCCTTCTGCTTTTGCTTCTTCTTTCATGTCTTTCAACTCAGAACGAATGTCTTTGATTTCGTCTTTACTCATAGACTTAAAATCCATAGCTTTGATTTCATCTAATCTCGCTTGCATCTCTTTCGCTCTAATTTTCTGAGCTTCCGTTAATTCAGTTTTGTCTTTTTTGGATTCCTTATCGCTGATTGGTTCAGCTTGAAGAAATTGAACAGAAAGAAACAGGGCAAAAACGGCTAATAGCTTTTTCATAAAATAATTGTTTAAGGTTAGGTACTGAAAATATTAATATCACTGGCAATTTTCGTCCAAAAACAGATTGAACTAGAATTAGGAAACTTTTCAACTTCTATTTTTCTTAACTTACAGCTTATTACTCAAAGTTAAATTCTGATCAAAATAATTTAATAATGCCCCAAAAACAAGCACATAAACTTTTTTTACTTGATGCAATGGCTCTTATTTATAGAGCTCATTTTGCTTTTAGTAAAAACCCAAGAATAAATAGTAAAGGTTTGAATACCGGAGTGATGCTTGGTTTTACGAATACACTTCTTGAAGTTTTGGATAAGGAGAAACCAACGCATATAGGAGTGGCATTTGATACACATGCCCCAACTTTCAGGCACGTACAATTTGAAGCTTATAAAGCTAATAGACAAGAACAACCTGAAGATATAGGAGTTGCAATTCCCTGGGTCAAAGAAATTGTAAAAGCTTTTAATATCCCTATCCTTGAAATGGATGGATTCGAGGCTGATGATATCATTGGTACCCTAGCCAAACAAGCAGAAGCGGAACATTTTACAGTATATATGATGACTCCTGATAAAGATTATGGTCAGCTAGTGGACGATCATATTTTTCTTTACAAACCTGCCTTTATGGGTAATGGGGTTGAAGTAATGGGGCCGAAACAGATTTGCGAGAAATGGGATATCGAGCGAGTAGATCAAGTCATTGATATATTAGGCCTTATGGGAGATGCAGTTGATAATATACCGGGAATCCCAGGAATCGGACAAAAAACTGCTGTAAAGCTTTTAAAACAGTATGGGACAATTGAAGAATTGATCAAAAACACCGAGGATCTAAAAGGAAAACAAAAAGAAAATGTAGTAAACTTTGCCCAACAGGGATTGTTATCAAAAGAACTGGCAACTATCAAAATTGATGTTCCTGTTTCATTTGTGGAAGAAGATCTTCATTACGATGGTTTCGATGAAGAAAAGCTGAAAGCACTTTTTTCTGAATTGGAGTTCCGAACCTTGGCAAGTCGAATTTTCAAAAGTGAGAACAGTAAAAAAGCTTCGATTAAGAGTAATGATCAGCTCGGTTTATTTGGTGATGCTCCATCTGCTACCAGCAAATCAACCATTGTTTTCGAGGAAGAATCAGTAAACACCGAACCTTTACCCGAAGCAGGGACAATTCATAGCACTTCACACCAGTATCATAAAATAAAAGGTAATGATGCAATTGAAGAATTAGTCTCCTACTTACTCCTTCAAGATGAGCTTTGTTTCGATACAGAAACCACTTCAGTCAATGCTATGGAAGCAGAATTAGTGGGTATTTCTTTTTCCTATTTACCAGGAGAAGCATACTATATCCCATGTCCTTCCGATAAAACTGAAACTCTGGAAATTTTAAAATTACTGAAGCCTGTTTTTGAAAATGAAAAAATTCTCAAAATTGGCCAGAATATAAAATACGATATTCTGGTACTTAAGAATTATGATGTAGAAGTAAAAGGTGCGCTATATGACACAATGTTGGCCCATTATCTTATCGAGCCAGAAGGAAAGCATTCAATGGATTGGCTTTCGGAACATTATCTGAATTATAAGCCTGTTTCGATCACTGAACTGATCGGGAAAAAGGGGAAAAATCAAGGAAATATGCGGGATGTAGAAGAAGATGAGGTGACTGAGTACGCTTCAGAAGACGCCGATATTACGTTGCAACTGAAAGAAAAACTGGATCCTTTGCTTAAAGAAAGCGAATTGGAAAAACTCTTCTATGATGTAGAAAATCCGCTGATCAATGTGCTTGCTGATATGGAGTTTGAAGGGGTGAGGATAGATACTGAAAGTCTTGCTGAAATGTCTCTTCTTCTGGAAAAAGAAAGCAAGGAAATCGAAAATAGGGTTTATGAATTAGCCGGTGTAAGATTTAATTTGGCTTCTCCAAAGCAATTAGGAGATGTGCTTTTTGAGAAACTTAAGCTTGATGCCAAAGCTAAAAAGACCAAAACCGGCCAATATGCTACCGGAGAGGAAGTCTTGAGCAAACTAGCCAATGAACATGAAATTGCCAAAGCAATTTTGGATTTCCGTCAAATGGTAAAGTTAAAGTCTACTTATGTAGATGCTTTGCCTACCATGATCAATTCCAAAACGGGAAAAATTCATACCACTTACAATCAGTTTGTCGCGGCAACCGGAAGACTTTCTTCCATTAATCCGAACCTACAAAATATTCCAATCCGAACTGAAAGAGGGAGGGAAATTAGAAAAGCATTTGTTCCCCGAGATGAAAATCACGTCTTATTGGCAGCAGATTATTCTCAGGTAGAATTACGGATCATGGCTTCATTTTCGGGAGATGAATCCATGATTGAAGCTTTTAAAAATGGCAGGGATATTCATGCAACTACTGCTGCCAAGATTTTTCAAGTACCTCTGGAAGAAGTCACTTCTGACATGCGTAGAAAAGCCAAAACTGCCAATTTTGGAATTATTTATGGTATTTCTGCTTTTGGCTTATCCCAGCGATTGGCTATTTCCAGAACAGAAGCAAAAGAAATTATTGACGCTTATTTTAAAGAATTCCCTGCTGTCAAAGAATATATGGATGGGGCTATTGAGAAGGCTAGAAAAGACGAATATGTAGAAACTATTTTGGGTAGACGCAGATACCTTCGAGATATCAATAGCCGAAATGCTACCATGCGAGGTTTTGCAGAGCGGAATGCCATCAATGCCCCTATTCAGGGTTCCGCTGCTGATCTGATCAAAGTAGCCATGATCGATGTGCACCAATGGATGAAGAAGGAAAAACTCAAATCAAAGATGATCCTTCAGGTTCATGATGAATTGGTTTTTGATGCCCATAAGGATGAAATCGAAACTCTGAAAGCCAATATTCCTGGCCTAATGTCCAATGCCATTAAAATGGCGGTACCTGTAGAGGTAGAGATCGGTACTGGAAATGATTGGCTAGAGGCGCATTAATTGATTTTGGATTTATGATGTCAGAAATGTGATTTAATTTTAAAATTACCATCCACTTATTTAATCTTTCTGTCTATTTAAAACCTGTTAGGTAGAAACTTTGCCAAGACCTTCTTCCTAATTTCGTATTTCCAACTTCGTATTTTCAAGTTCCGTATGGCTAAAATCAAAACTTCTTTCTTCTGTCAAAACTGTGGTGCCCAAAGTCCAAAATGGCTAGGTAAATGCCCTGCTTGTGGGGAATGGAATACCTATGTGGAAGAAGTCATTCAAAAAGAAGAGGCTGGAAAGGGAAGCTGGAAACCAAGTGGTTCAACAACAAAAAAGGCCAACACTCCCAAAAAAATCCAAGAGGTCAATTATGAGGAAATGCCCCGCTATATCACCGGAGACGATGAATTAGATCGGGTATTGGGAGGAGGTATTGTTCCTGGATCTTTGGTTTTGATTGGAGGAGAGCCAGGAATCGGGAAGTCGACTTTGATGCTCCAGATTGCTTTGATTCTCACAAACAAAAAGATTCTCTATGTTTCAGGAGAAGAAAGTGAAGCTCAAATCAAAATGCGAGCAGACCGGATGTCTGCCAAAAATCCAGATTGCTATGTCTTATCAGAAACTAATACGCAGCACATATTCCAACAAATTGAAGTATTAAAGCCTGATCTTTTGGTCATTGATTCGATTCAGACTCTAAATTCCCAATACGTAGAATCCGCGGCAGGATCTGTTTCTCAAGTGAGAGAATGTACAGCTGAGTTGATGAAGTTTGCTAAAGAAACGGGAACCCCGGTTTTCTTAATTGGACATATTACCAAAGATGGCTCTATTGCAGGCCCAAAGGTCCTTGAACATATGGTAGACACGGTTTTGCAATTTGAAGGAGATCGACACATGGCCTATAGAATCCTCCGAACCTCTAAAAACCGTTTTGGTTCTACGCATGAGCTTGGGATTTATGAAATGCGTACCGAGGGTCTTCGGCCAGTAGCAAACCCTTCTGAAATTCTTTTAACCCAGCGTGAAGAAGTTCTAAATGGCGTTGCTATCGGGGCTATGATGGAAGGAAACCGACCATTGTTGATAGAAATCCAATCTCTTGTCAGTCCTGCAACTTATGGAACACCTCAAAGAAGCAGTACCGGTCATGATGCCAAAAGACTCAATATGCTTTTGGCAGTTTTAGAAAAAAGGGGAGGAATGCGTCTCGGTCAACAAGATGTTTTTTTGAATGTGGCAGGAGGACTTCGGGTAGACGATCCAGGATTGGATCTCGCTGTTTGCGCATCCTTGATTTCAAGCTATGAGGATACTCCGGTTTCTGAGGAAATTTGTTTTGCAGGAGAGGTAGGATTAGGAGGAGAAATCCGAGCTGTTCATCGGATTGAAAACCGCATTTCCGAAGCTGAAAAACTTGGTTTCAAAAAAATAATTGTCTCTAAATATGCGGTCAAAGGTCTTGATCTCAGCAAATATAAAATCCAAGTGATTGCAGTTAGTAAGCTTGAAGAGGTTTATCAAAAGATTTTTTGATTTTCATTTCTATTTAATTTTCACTCATTTTTTATTTTAAAAAGCTGAGTTTTCAGTTTTAAGGAAGTGGTCGATTATACAAATTGCAAAATTTCTTATGGTTTGGTATGAAGGATTCGTTAAATTCAGAATTCTAAAAAATCTTAACCTATGAAAAAGTTTTTAATCTATGTTTTCATCCTGGTTTTCAATGTGGGAATTCTCCATGCTCAGGATTTGAGTATTAAAGTTAGTTCTGAGAATGTTTCGATGAAGATCGGTGAATCAAAACAGCTAGGCGCTGCCGTTGTGGATAATTCAGGAAAAAAAATTGAAAACAGAGAATTCATTTTTTTCTCAAGAAATTCCCGAGCCTTGTCTGTAGTGGACACCACTGGAATGGCAACAGCAATCCAACATGGGGAATATGATGTAATTGTCATTAGTCCAGGAGATCCCCAGCTTAGATCTAATATTACTGTGACAGTTGAACCAGCAGCAATTTCCAAAATTGAAATTACTGGTATCCCTGAAAATACTTATGCAGGAATTACTATTCCACTTGAATTGAAAGTAACGGATGAAGCCGGTTTTGAAAGGCCAGAAAAGGTAATCTCTTTGACTTCCTCAGATGAAAAAATAGTATCTGTTGCTCCTTTTAATAAACTAATACCTAATCAAAAGGGAAAGGCAACCATTACAGCAAATGTTGATGGAATTAAAGAAACTCTTGAGATAGATGTAATCGAAAATCCTATCACAAAAATACTTTTGAAATCAGATATGATTGAAGGAAGATCTGGTGATGTTTTTACATTAACAGCCTTGGCTTTAGATAAAGATGGGAATGAAGTAACTGATGCCCCAATCAATTATTCATTCACAGGAGAATCATTTGATGTCTCTGCAGCACCATCTGGATTAATTACAGATGAAGGAAAATTCGTGGCAGATCAACCTGGAATTTATGTTATAAATGCCACCTCGGGTCCGGCCGCTGCTTCTATTACCGTTCAAGCCAACAACAGAAATATCACGAGGAAAATTGATTTAATCGGACAAGGCTCAGTAAACAATAAACACACATCGGATTTATGGATTTGGGAAGGAATAGATGGAAAGGATTATGCTGTTACTGGAACTTGGGGTGCAGATGGCACTGCATACTTTTGGGACGTAACAGATCCCGCAGGGATCCAATTAATTGATTCCGTCAAAGTAGACGCCCGAACTGTAAATGATGTAAAAGTTTCTGAAGATGGAAGAGTAGCCGTGATATCAAGAGAAGGAGCTTCCAACAGAAAAAACGGTTTGGTCATTATTGATGTGAGTAATCCAAGAGATGCAAAAGTAATTTCAGAGTTTTCAGAAAATCTTACCGGAGGTGTCCACAATGTATTTATCTACAAAAATCATGTGTATGCCTTAAGTGCCGGAAGGAAATATTATTCTATCAATATAGAAGACCCAACCAAACCTAGAATTGTGGGAGAATTCGAGTTGGATACACCAGGTCATTCTATTCATGATGTTTGGGTTCATGATGGAATTGCTTATTCTTCCAACTGGTCAGATGGCGTTCAACTAGTGGACGTAGGCAATGGAATAGCTGGAGGTACGCCTTCTAATCCAGTTCAGTTTGCCAGTTATGCTTATCCAAGTGGGTCAAACCATGCTGCATTCCCCTATAAGGATGAAAAAACCGGAAAATTCTATGTTATTCTTGGCGACGAAGAATTTCCCTATGGTTTAGATCCCGATGGTCGAAAACCAAGTAGAGCAGCCGGTTTTCTTCATGTGATTGACTTTACAGATCTCAAAAACCCAAAAGAAGTAGCCTGGTTCCAAGTGCCATTTGCAGGGTCACATAACTTCTGGATTGAAGATGATATTCTTTATGCAACATTTTATAATGGTGGAGTCAGAGTGGTAGATATAAGTGGGGAACTTTTAGGTGACTTAAATCGACAAGGTCGTGAGATAGCCTGGATAGTTCCAGAGGATCCTGATGGTTTTGTTGCCAATGCCCCTTTTACGTGGGGAGCACAGCCACATAAGGGTCATATCTTCTATTCTGATTGGAATAGCGGATTGTGGTCAGCAAAACTTCAGCCTATTGTACCAGAAAATGCGAAGATTGAAAATAAATAATTTGATATCCTTGACGATGAAAATACATTCTTTTATTAAGAGGTCTACCTTCCTAATAATCTCTTTCTTAACATTCAATTTGGGAGTTCAGGCTCAGGACTATTATGTTTATGTGACTGCTGAATCAGAGGATGAAGTCGCTTTAGTGAAATTTGACGGAAAAAAAGCTAGCATAGAAAAGACAATTCCAGTTGGGATTTGGCCGGCTGAGATTGAAGGACCACATGGAATCAATATAAGTCCTGATGGAAAATATTGGTACTTATCTATTGCCCATGGAAATCCTTACGGAACCTTATATAAATATTCGACCGAAAGCAATGAAGTGGTGGACACCGTTCGACTAGGGTTATTTCCAGCCTCTCTGCAAGTTTCGAAAGCAACGGGTCTTTTGTATTGTGTAAATTTTGATCTTCATGGAGATATGGTCCCAAGTACGGTTTCTGTAGTTGATCCTGAAGAAATGATTGAAATTGATCGGATCGAAACCGGAGTAATGCCACATGGTTCCAGAATATCTTCGGATGGAATGTTCCATTATTCCGTAGGCATGATGTCTGGTGAATTGTTTGAAATTTCTACCACCAAATTGAAAGTTACTCGCAAATTGAGTTTGGATGGAATGGAGGAAGAAAAGTCTTCCATGGGCGGGATGGATCATAGTAAAATGGACCATTCAAAAATGGGACATTCTATGATGACAGAATCTGCTGCTCCAATGTATCATAGTGCAACAAAACCAACATGGGCTATTCCTCACCCCACAAACGGAAAAGTTTATGTAGCAGGGAATGGATCTGATGAGATTTTAGAAGTTGACCTTGATCAATGGGAAATTACCAACAGATTTAAAACCGGAAAGGCACCTTATAATTGTGATGTTACCCCAGACGGAAAATACCTCGTTGCTACCTACAAAGGCAGCGGAGAAACAGGAATTTGGGACCTAAAAAAGGGGGAAGAATTACCTAGGATAAAGAATACGAGAAATGTCACTCATGGTGTAACGATCTCTTCGGATAGTAAATATGCCTTCATTTCAGTAGAAGGGATTGGAGGGGAACCAGGAACTATGGATGTGATCGATATTAAAAATGCCAAAAAAGTGGCTTCAGTGGATATGGGTAAACAAGCTGGAGGAATTATTTTCTGGAAAATGGAATAGTAAAAAACAAAGCAAATGGGACTGAAATTTCAGCCCCATCTCTTTTGTTCATATTGGTTTTCAATCAATTCATAATCTATCTCCATATACTTATCCACATAGTCATCCCAATACATTTTTAAAAATATCGCATGATGAGGATGCTCATTATAGGCCATATAGGATTCATAGTCATCAAACTCCAATTTCAAGCCATAATCAAATTCATTTTTTGAACTTGTTTCATTTAAGACCTGAAAATTCTTCACAAATGAAATTGTAGATAATTTTGAAGCTGCATTCAAAAAGATCCTTTCTTCGGAGGAGCCCTTAGGATACTTTAGCTTGAAAAAGACGCAGTGATTTATCATGGTTAAAGAATTTAAAATGAAAAATATTGAAATAATTAATACGTAGAAAATCAGATTAAGAACAATATATGAAATAATAAGTTTTGAATTTTAATCTAAAAATCTATTCCTGCATCAGGAAACATGAAAAATTCTTGATGTCAAAATGCTGAAGAGATAAAGATTATGATTCTAAATTTACTACGCAAAGCTGGTATATTTTCAAAGCACTCAATCATTTCTTTTAATGTTTCTTCCTAAGCTGAAAAGTTATATTTAAGAAGGCAAAAGGATAAGAACCAAATAAGGATGATACTAAATAACCTGTACAAGACTTCTTGAAGCATCAATTTGATTATTTCGGAATACTATCCTCTATCTCTAAATAACAAAAATGAGAAATTTTCTTAAGGTATGAATTGAGGATTTTTCAAATTTTTGTCTT